>NZ_JAVKBY010000051.1:0-50737 GCF_040222985.1 Coleofasciculus sp. F4-SAH-05 | reverse complement strand
GTTTTTCCTTGACCCTTAAACTCAAAAACCAGCATTTGACGTGGAAAACTTATGCATCAACATTGTAGCACATAAAAGTCGTCCTGGAAGGTGTTCCTGAGCATGTCGAAGGACGAGGCTTGAGACCCATTTTTTCGGTCACCTTCAGTGTGTCAGGTGTCCAAGTGCATGATGCGCGTCTGGTTGCGGCGATGAAATCAAATGGTCTGACTCACATTCTGACACTCAATTCAACTGATTTTGTTCGCTATGCAAGTGAGGGAATTGTTGCTGTTGATCCGACAACAATTTAGCTGATTCGGCAAGAAGCCCCACGTCCTCATGCTACGTCTGGCACAATCAGGATAAACCGATTCAACGAACCAAACGATAAACAAGTATGGCAGAACACAAACGGATTGGTATTCTCACCAGTGGTGGGGATTGTGCGGGGTTAAATGCGGTGATTCGAGCGGTGGTTCACCGAGCCGTGGGCACCTATAATTGGGAGGTTTGGGGCATTTATCGCGCCACCCAAGGCTTGATGCAGCGTCCCCCCCAAGCGACTCGCCTAGAACCCAAGCAAGTTGATGCGGCGCTAACTTTAGCAGGAACGATTCTGGGAACAACCAATAAAGGCAACCCGTTTGCCTTTCCCCAGTCTGATGGAACCGTGCGCGATCGCTCATCGGAAATTATTGAAGGGTATCATCAGTTAGGACTCGATGCCCTGATTGGAATTGGTGGTGATGGTAGTTTGGCGATTCTGCGTAAACTGGCGGAAGCTGGGGGGATAAATTTGGTGGGGATTCCCAAAACCATTGATAATGATGTGGGGATTACGGAGCGTTCCATCGGATTTGATACGGCGGTAAATATTGCCACCGAAGCCCTAGACCGTTTACAGTTTACCGCTGCGAGCCATGATCGGGTGATGATCCTGGAAGTCATGGGGCGCGATGCGGGTCATATTGCGATTAGTGCCGGAATTGCAGGCGGTGCTGATATTATTCTCATTCCGGAAATCCCTTATACTCTAGAACGAATCTGCCAGCAAATCCAACAGCGCAAACAACAGGGCAACAACTACAGTGTAGCGATAGTTTCCGAAGCGGTTCGCACAGAATCCGGGGAAGTGGTGCAGAATATGCTCAGTTTTGGTGAATGTCGCTATGGCGGGATTGGTCATTATTTGGCAGAACGAATTAGCGCATGCAGTGGTGCAGAAACACGAGTGACGGTGTTGGGACATACCCAGCGAGGTGGAACTCCCTCACCCTTAGATCGTCTCACCGCCTCGGCGTTTGGTGTCGCGGCAGTGGATTTAATTGCTGACAAAGACTACGATAAGATGGTCACCTGGCAAAATCGACAGGTTGTCAGCGTACCGATTTTAGACGCGATCGGTCAGTATAAAGCGGTGGATTCCCAAGGGACTCTGGTGAAAACCGCCAGAGGTTTAGGAATTTGTCTAGGAGATTAATGCACGTTAGAGTCCTGACGTTGTAGCGGCAAATACGGCACTAGAAAAGGGACACAAGGCAAAATCAGGCTTTATGTCCCTTGCTGCGTATAATTTTTTCTGGTTCAAAGAGGGTTAAATCGGGTTCGCTTTAGCGCTACCACGCATTATTTGCGGTATTGCGGCGAGATCCACCACGATTATTCTCCCGGGGTCTGGCTTTATTAACTTTGAGCTGCCGTCCCATCCACTCAGCACCGTCTAGTTGGGAAATAGCAGATTCTTCCTGAGCTTCGTCTGTCATCTCGACAAAAGCAAAACCTCGAACTCGACCTGTTTCCCGATCTGTGGGTAATACGACTCGCTTGACAGTGCCATAATCAGCAAATACTGTTTGTAAGTCGTCTTCGGTAGCTTGGTAAGACAGGTTTCCGATGTAAATGGTCATTTGAAATCGATAAGGCTGAACGAAAGGCTAAAGTTCAGAGCCACAGACGAAAACTCGAAAATGCAAATAGCTTAAAGTCTTGTCTGATAATCCGTGGTTAGTTTCCAGGGTGATCAACTAGGAATGTAGCTGCCCAACCAAAAATCTCACCAAAGGTAGAACTGAACTTACAGATATCGTTAATGATAACCTAGAAATGGTTTTATGTTCGGTTATCTAGCTTACATCCTGGACAGAACGCGATCGCGGCTTAACCCCTAAGTGGTACGATTGTGCATCGGAGCTCTAAGTAGGTTGGTGGAAATAAACTCAACCTTATGAAGTTATGTTAAAAAGCCTCAAACCCTTACGAATGACGAATGACGAATGACGAATGACGAATGACGAATGACGAATGACGAATGACGAATGACGAATGACGAATGACGATCCCCACCGTTAACTTTAATTGTCCCCACCTACTTATTCAATCGAGATAGATTGAGGTCCACTTGTCCTGCCATTGTCACTTCCTGTGGGAGTCGTCGTATAGCTGGTGGAACCCGTTTGCTGATCGAGCCAACTTTTAACGGGGTCATCTGAAAGATTAAGTCGAAACACTCCCGAACAAAATCCGCCTAAGAATCCTACAGGCTGTTGGAACAATTCTTTAACGATAGGGGTGAGTTCATCAAGAAACATTGGTGAAATTATCCTCCGGTCAATCAAAAGTTTACTTATGGGTGGAATGGACAAAACCCAACCCTCTATTTGCCAAAACTGACGTCCCTAATTTATGGGCAGAGTGGCATTACCATTATCTTACTCGCCAAAGCACCACAAAAAAGCGAGTAAGGCAACAATCAGGGTTAATGAGGTGAACGGTTTCAATGAATTTAAGATATCCACCGGAAACAAGACGAGAACCTCTGAAAATAGCCAACTCATCATCAGCAGCAGCGAAATCAAGATAATTAAAGGCACAGTACCTCCAGAGCCAAACGAGTGTGGCAGATGTCAAGGTGTCACCTCTTCAACACTATATAAGCGGGAAATCAGATAGAACAAGAGTAGACAGTCTGATCAACTGGTACTCAAGGGGGATAGGGAAAGACGTTAACAATCAGTGTTTCCAGGAGAGTTAAGCTATGTTACGGCAAAGGGGTTCTCAAGTATTAATCGCCATGGTGATAGCGCTAACGGCTACACCCGTTTTATCCCAGTCAGCCAATTTTGGCACGTTAACCTTATCACCCGGATTTTCTTCGGAGGAGGGAGCGGCGATAGGTACGACAGGGGGTTCATTTTCATTGCCGTCGCTAGTGAACCGCGATCGCGAAAATAATCCTTGTTTGGGTTACGCCGAAGAAACTCCCGATCACATCATAAACTTAGAAGCAGATTTTAATCAGCTCCAGATTGCCGTTGATAGTGGCGGTCAAGACACCACCGTATTGATTACTGGACCCAATGGCTTTGTCTTGTGCGGTGATGATACGGGCGCAAGCAAAGATGCTAGCGTAACCCGCTCAAACTTTGAGGCAGGAGAGTATCAAGTTTGGGTGGGAACCATCAATCCCAATCAAGCCTGGAACTATACCCTGACTGTGCGATAGTAGCCAAGAACGATAAGATAGTCAAGGAGTTGTTTACGTTTGTTTGTCTTAACTCGCTTGTGCTATCTACGTTTTTAGCTGACTTCCGCATCATCTTTGAGCGCGATCCCGCTGCTCGCAACTGGCTCGAGGTTTTATTATGCTACCCCGGTCTACAGGCACTCCTGTTTCACCGCCTCTGCCATTGGTTACATACTATCGGGATTCCATTCATCCCTCGTTTTATTTCTCAGTTTTCTCGCAGCTTGACGGGTATTGAAATCCATCCCGGCGCCCAAATTGGTCAAGGTGTCTTTATTGATCATGGTATGGGTGTTGTCATTGGTGAGACGGCAATTGTGGGCGATTACTGTCTTATTTATCAAGGCGTCACCCTAGGGGGTACAGGAAAAGAATGTGGCAAACGCCATCCCACCTTAGGAGAAAATGTTGTCGTTGGTGCCGGTGCCAAGGTTCTCGGCAACATTCAAATCGGCAACAATGTCCGCATTGGTGCAGGTTCAGTCGTTTTGCGAGATGTTCCGTCTGATTGTACGGTTGTTGGTATTCCAGGTCGCATCGTTTATCGTTCTGGAGTGCGCGTTAATCCCCTAGAACATGGTAGTTTGCCAGATTCCGAAGCCACTGTGATTCGATCATTAGTGGATCGGATTGAAATCCTGGAACAAAAGTTGGCAGAGTTAAGCGAAAAGCCGTCATCGACACCTGTGCAAAATTGGCGTGATTTGAATTCTGATCGGGTTGGGATGGTTCCGGCGGATAGCTGCCAACTTCGAGATAAAGCGATTCAGCAATTTTTGGATGGAGCTGGAATTTAAGAGTTTTACTGGAATTCACCTCCCGCTAACCAAGCGCGGGTATAATGGGAGTCCCCTTGCCGCATCCAAGATGGAGGATGGAGGAGGGAACCAGGATATTCTAATCCTTCATCCTTCATGCTGCATTAAGCTGATCTGCTTTTCAATTGGATATTCCATTCCCTGTTCCCTTTGATTAGTACATACGACTCAGGACGTAATCAGTTAGCTCGACTAAAGCTGTCGTAGCGGGTGAGGGTTTCAAGGGCGTCAGATTGTCTAAGGCGAGACGAGCATGGTAAGCCGCCAGTTCACGCGATCGCTCAATACCCCCACTCTCCATCACTAATGCCAAGGCTTGATTAATGTCATCCGGTTGGGCAAACTCTCGCTCAATCAAGACCTCTAGGTAGGGTTTTTCTTCCATAGCATATAAGACAGGGGCAGTTAGATTTCCGCTAATCAAATCAGAACCCGCTGGCTTGCCCAACACCTCTGTGGATGCGGTGAAATCGAGGATATCATCAACAATCTGGAAGGCTAAACCCAGATGATTTCCATAGCGATACAGATTTTCAGCTACCTCGGGACAGACGCCACTCAACAGTCCGGCTGACTTGGAACTGTTGGCAATCAGGGATGCTGTTTTCTTGTAGGTCTTTTCTAGATAGGTATCAATGGTGGTACTCGGTTCAAATCGCGTCAGTCCCTGCTGAATTTCTCCCTCCGCCATATCCTTTATCACTTGGGAGAGTAACTTGACCACCTCTAAGTTGTTGAGATTAGCCAGATACCAAGCCGATTGACCAAACAAAAAATCTCCAGCTAGTACAGCGACGCGGTTATTGAACATATTATTAACCGTGGGGACATTGCGACGGACTGATGATTCATCCACGACATCATCGTGAACGAGAGAAGCGGTATGAATCATTTCGGTAATTTCCGCTAGACGTCGATGACGGGGGGTAATATCCGAATCCAGCACCGTCGATCGCGCAATCAATAGGACAATGGCTGGTCTTACCCGCTTGCCCCCAGCCCCAAATAGGTGTTCTGCTGCGGCATAGAGGATGGGGTGACGGGCACCCACTAGGTTCTTTAAGTTCTCGGTCAGCAGATAGAGGTCTGCTTCAACGGGGGCAAAAAGGGAAGTCACTGAGGTCATGGATTGGGCGACTCAGAAATTAGGTTACGAAAGTTTACATATTCTTCCCTTAATTTTAAGCGAAGCGTCCCAAGTAGGGAAATCTGTTTGACCAATAACCTGACTGAGGGGACTCCCTGGAATTGTATCGACTTATTAAGTTGATAAGAAAATTCCTAGAAATTGCTGGAACTCTTATGTTAAGCTAAATATTAAGGATTTCAAAAGATTAATCGACCGATTGACTCCGAGATGGTAGGGACAACTAGCTTCCTTACCTTTAGGTTAAGGTGCCGTTAGGTAGGCAGAGATAGCCTCAAGGTTTTGGATGACGGCTTGGTAGTTTAACTAAGTGTCGTCCTCTATTTTACATAAACAGGAGCTTTCCGGTAGGAAACCTGTCAAGCTTCATCCAACTGAGTTGGGGAAAGGCTTGTACACATCACCTTCAGTAGTAGTGAAGCAACCGAAAAGCTGGGGAAGTCTTCCCCGGGGTTCATGGTGTCAGGGTTTATTGCTCCCTGGTCAGCTAGTACCGTTGCCTCAGCTTCTATGGAATCTTACATAATTTTGCTGTTCGTTCATACTATGATTTACACTGATATGCCTTTGATTATTCCTGTTCTGGCAACTGTTTATTTGGTCGCGATTTACTTGCTGTTAATGGTAGCTCAACGCACAAAAAAGAGTTCGCAATACTTAGCTAACTCTTTGACCGACATTTATGCTACTTCAGCGGGTCTGACACAAAACACTACATCTTCAAGGGATGAAGTAGAACAATCGCCAGCTTCAACGGTTCAAGAGGTGAGTAGTCCACCACTGACTTAAACATACCACTCTACTCTACAGGGGTCAGACCTGATAAGGGGGGAGATGTTGATATCCACCAGAGAACTGGTGAAAACGCTTGACTCTGGACGTTAGCGTTTAGCCCAGTCTCTCTAACCCCCCATTCAAATAATTCTTATTATTACTATTTATTAGCATCTCAGGGAACTTGTCGGAAGTTCTAGGTTGAAGGAACACCCTTGAAGAAATTCTCGACCAAGACTTGCGCTTAAGGTACGATGTCGTTTAATTTAGATTGTTTGCCGATAAGAACGCCTGTGGTTGCATGACTTCAGATTCTGACCAACTATTATTTATGTCAACGGTTGCCGAGAGCGACATGGCAATGGATTGCCAGTCTCAAGTCCGTCTGAAACAGACCGAGGAAGGGCTACAGCTTATATTACCCTCGGTAGAAACTATGTCCGATGCCAGTTGGGCTAATTTGTGGCAGCAGTTTAAGCATCGCTGTCATGGAAGCGATCGCTTTTGGCAAGTGCCGGGTACGGTACATCTGATGGCAGGTGACCAACTCTTGGATGGACTGAAGTTACAAGCGATCGCGGATGTATTGAACGACGTTGGGCTGCGAATCTCACGGGTGTACACCAGCCGACGCCAAACAGCCGTTGCTGCGGCGACAGCCGGGTATTGTGTCGAGCAACAATCGGCGACTTATTCTCTCCATCAAACCCCTGAACTCTCTCAGGAGTTAACTGAACCCCTATACTTACAAATGACCGTGCGATCGGGTGTAGAAATTAGGCATCCTGGTACTATTGTTATACTGGGAGACCTAAATCCAGGGGGTACAGTGATTGCAGCCGGAGACATCTTCATTTGGGGGCGTCTACGCGGGGTAGCTCATGCGGGAGCTGATGGCAATCGTTCCTGTCGGATTATGGCTCTGAAAATGGAACCCACCCAACTCCGAATTGCGGATGCTGTGGCTAGGGCACCGGAGACGCCACCGATTGAGTTTTATCCAGAAGTGGCGTATGTCACACCCCAAGGTATTCGTATTGCTAGAGCTGCTGATTTTGCTAAGACCCAGTTATTGTTAAATTCATGAGTCGTATTATAGTGATCACCTCTGGCAAAGGAGGGGTGGGGAAAACAACGGTTACGGCGAATTTAGGCGCGGCGATCGCGAAATTAGGTCGTCAGGTGGCACTTGTTGACGCCGATTTTGGATTGAGAAACTTAGATTTGCTCCTGGGGCTAGAAAATCGGGTGGTGTATACCGCCATTGAAGTATTCGCAGGGCAATGTCGCTTAGAACAAGCGTTGGTTAAAGACAAGCGCCAAGAGGGATTGGTACTGCTTCCGGCTGCCCAAAGCCGTAACAAAGAAGCGGTTAGCCCTGAGCAAATGAAAAAACTCATCGCTGTGCTATCTCAGAAGTATGAGTACATCTTGGTTGACTCTCCAGCCGGAATCGAAATGGGATTCCGTAACGCGATTATTGCGGCGTCGGAGGCGTTAATCGTGACGACGCCAGAAATTGCGGCGGTGCGAGATGCTGATCGCGTTGTGGGTTTACTGGAAGCTCAAGGCATAAAGCGCATCTTCCTGATTGTCAATCGTCTCAAACCCGCCATGGTGCAAGCTGACCAAATGATGTCTGTTCAAGATGTCCAAGAGATTCTGGCAATTCCCTTAATTGGCGTGATTCCTGATGATGAGCGCGTGATTGTTTCTAGCAATCGGGGTGAACCCTTAGCCCTGGCGGAAAATCTCACTCTCCCCGGTATTGCCATTCACAATATTGCTCGGCGTTTGGAAGGCGATAAAGTTCCCTTCCTCGATTTGATGGCAGAACATGACACCTTAATTAATCGTATCCGTCGCATGTTCCGCAGTTGAAGTATTGAAATTTTGAGTGTTGAGTTTTCAATTAACCCAACTCATCACTCCTCACTCCTCACTCACCACGGATGCAAAACCCCATGATTAGCGAACTTCTAGAACGACTTTTTCCCTGGACAAGTGCCAGTAACAGTCGAGCGGAAGTCAAACGCCGCCTACAGCTGGTTATTGCCCACGATCGCGCCGATCTCAGTCCCCAGATGATTGAGTCAATGCGTTCCGAAATCCTAGAAGTAGTGTCTCGTTATGTGGAGATTGATCAAGAGGGTTTGGAGTTTACCCTAGAAAGTAACCAACGGGCAACAGCGTTAATTGCCAATCTTCCTATCCGCAGAGTTAAGGAAGAAGACCCTCCCTTACCGTCGGTTGACTAAAGAAAATCCCTTTTTGCCCTGGTGACTGGAAGTCACGCCTATACAAACAAAGTCCGCAAGGCAAGGACTGAATTATGAAGGGGATAGTAAGTCCAGGTTTGGTATAACTCACATTTTGCACCAGTCTCAATACATCGATTTTAGGTAGGGTGGGTAAGAGTTATAAACATTGCAACCCTTATATTATCGTTCGTTGCTCTTGCCCACCACACGGTAACTTGGGATTTATTACCAGTGCGGCAATATCTCAGCACAATCAAATTTTTCCTATTCTTAGATAAATTATTCTGGGCAATAAGATGAGCCACTTACCAAGTTTTGCGATGAAGAAGTCTAGGTACAACCTCAGTAGCGAATAGGGTAAGCAGACTATAGCGCCAATAAGTAACCCATCCTTGATTTCGCCAGTCCCCTAACACCCATCTCGAACCGATGAAAAGGGTTAATACTAAGATTAGACCGATTCCGCCCAAAAGCAATCGCCCTTTCCACGTTGAAGGGGATGTAAACTTAGGTTGAGTGAGGAAAAACCCAGTAATGACCCCCAAAGAACGCGCTAAAGGTTCCCATACACTGGCTATAAAAAACGTCACGATGACAACTGTAACCTGAACGATAAACCTCGGTTTTACCGGAATAGACCAGATTGTACCTATCCCCGCAAAAAGAATACCTACCATCAATCCAGCGACTACATCGAGAGGAAAGTGAACCCCTAAGTAGAGGCGTGATATGGCAATTAAGGGAAGAATTATGAGACTCCACACCCATAGCCAGAGACGGCGGTGGTGTAAAGATAGGTAAATCCAAAAGGTGGCTGAACCTTGGACATGTCCGCTGGGAAACGATGCATTTTCACTCGTCGCGATCGCGTCAGCCGAGGCGATATCCGGATTTAACTCGAAGGGACGAGGCATATCAAGTAGTTCTTTGAGGATTGTATTACACCCATAACTAATCCCCAAGAATAGTCCTAACTGACGACCTGTCCACGGATCAATTAACCAGTAATAGAGGGTGAGGAAGGCGATGTAGGCATACTCTGAACCGAGATTGGTAATCGCAAAGACTAAAGGCTGCAAGCGCTGTCCTAGCAGTTCCTGAATCCATTCAATAGTTGTCATCACGCCTTAAAATTTGGTAGAATTATCATAACGCTGGTAACTCATTACATTAATACTATCAAGAACAGAAGGTTTTGAGGCTTTTGCACAACATTAGAGACACTCTACATCAAAATATTTTGAGGATTTAGAAGCAACAAAATTAGGTGATTAGTTTTTATCTAAACAATTGAATAACCCATCTATTATTTTTTTCAAAATATAGCATTTTGGGGCTTAATCCCAGACGTTACTTGATGAATCCATCCCACATATTCAGTTCGCACCTGTTTAAAAAAAGCCGCTATCATCCAATCTTCGACACTATGAGCAGCATAGTCCTTGGAATAAGGTTCTCGAAAGAGTTCTATCAACCAGTGAGCATAACGAAGTTTTCGTTGATTTCCATCTAGAATAATCAATTGTCCTCCAGGTTCTAGCAAGCGAAAGCATTCTTGCACAATTAACTGAGAAATCTGAGGTGGCGTTTCGTGCAATACCATGGAGACTGTGACTAAATCAAACGAAGTATCATCAAAAGCCGCAGTTTCAGCTAAACCATGCTGCCATTTTATATCTAACCCTGCTTGCTGTGCTTTGTAATCTGCCACAATCAGCATATACGGAGACAAATCCAATCCGATAACAACGGCTTCCGGAAACGCCTGCTTTAACATCAACGTTGTTGAACCTGTACCGCAACCCAGATCAAGAATTCGACTGGGTGGCTTTTCAATAGTCGTTATTAACTGTTCGCGAATCCGAGTTTCATTGGGTGGGGACGCATAAGCTGTCACAGTATCATAGGTGATAGCCGCTATAGGATTCAGATAGCCGCTTTCAATACCATGAAAGTCGGGCTGGCTATAATAGTCGGGATAAATGAGATTAGTTTGTCGGAAACGTTCACTCTGCTTTTGCCAATCAATGGTTTCATAGAACTGGAGTTGATCCTGACCAATCAGGACGCTTATGATTGGCTTTAACAAAAGCTCTCCTATGTTATTACGGATAGACATGGTAATCTCTTCCTCTCATCACTTGTCTATAATCAAAAACAACTACTGGACGACCCGCTGCACAAATTAACATAACCAACCTATTAATTTTATCGGGGAAATCCTGAATCGGGTATCGTAAATTAAAGGTAAACACCGCCTACATTAGACGGGGGCGAGTCGAGACAAGTTAATTGGAGACACCGCCACATTTGATCAGCGACTCGCCCCTACAATCCCAATAATCCCAATAATCCCAATAATCCTTACAATCCCTGACCTTGCGGCAGGACTAGGAAATCTTGAGGAAGTTTTGTGGTAAGCTAATGAACATTCAAAATGCTTGACTCGGATTATGCAGTTAAAAGTCTATCAAACCAAAAAAAAATTTTTCAACGCCATAAAAGTTATATCCACCAGTCTGATCAGTGGCGCAATTGCACTAGAAGTCTGGAATATTTATGCTTTATTCAGTGATCTGAGTGTCCCAAAAATCCTGGAACCCGTTGTTTGGCTGGGGCGTTTTGCTATTACCATTCATTTAGTTGAAGCGATTATCGCGGCGGCTTATGCGCCTTCTAGACAAAAGACACCCATTGTCTATGCTACATACACATTCTTTGTGGGGACAGTGGGTTTGTTAGAATTATTTGATCAGGAGGATGAGTAGATGGGGCGAAACTTTCCATCCTTGTTATCAGTCTGGATTACCTGGTAGTCAGAACTCAAGACTCTCGCACTTTTAACAAAATATGAAGCTTGTCTATGCTATACCCATAACCTTATGCCTAACCAGTACCTTTGGCATTGTTGTCCCTATTGCCTTGTGTCAAGTTCCGGCTAAGATACCGACACGAGTGATTAGCCAAACTCTCGCCAACAATCAAGAAGAACGTCCTATGGGCGGGTTATACATTCAATCGGAAGAGGGACAACAGCAAGTCTTTCCCCTCAAGCATACCGAGGTGAATGCCAAAGTTACAGGAAATGTCTCTCAGGTTGAAGTAACCCAGACCTTTGAAAACCCCTTTGCGGAACCCTTAGAAGCCGTCTATGTCTTCCCCTTGCCTGATGAGGCTGCGGTGTATGATATGGAGATTAGAATCGGCGATCGCACGATTAAAGGGGAGATTAAAAAACGTGAGGAAGCCCAAGCCATTTACGAACAGGCGCGTCAGGAAGGGCGAACGGCGGGACTCCTGGAACAAGAAGGGGCCAATATTTTTACTCAGTCTCTCGCCAATATCAAACCCGGAGAACAGATTGATGTCACGATTCGCTACACCGATAGCCTAAAATTTCAGGGCGGTGACTATGAATTTGTGTTTCCCATGGTTGTCGGACCCCGCTATATTCCCGGTACTCCCATGGATAATAGTGGAAATACGAACCAAGTCCCCGACGCCTCCCGCATTACTCCCCCAGTTCTCAAGCCGGGAACTCGTTCGGGACATGATATTAATGTAACCGTAGAGATTAATGCTGGTGTACCGATTCAGGATGTGCGTTCCCCTTCCCATCAGATTCGCAGCCAACGCCGAGGTGAAACCGTACAAGTACAGTTAGGTGGGGAAGACACAATTCCCAACAAAGACCTAATTTTACGCTATCAAGTCGCAGGCGATCGCACGCAAGCTACTATCCTTTCCCAAGCCGATGAACGGGGTGGACATTTTGCCCTTTACCTCATCCCCGCCCTAGACTATCGCCCTAATGAAATTGTCCCCAAGGATGTCGTCTTTCTTATGGATACATCGGGTTCTCAACGGGGTGAACCGTTGCAGAAGTCACAGGAATTGATGCGCCGCTTTATTAATGGGTTGAATCCAGAGGATACGTTTACTATTATCGATTTTGCCAATACGACGACTCAACTGTCGCCGCAACCTTTAGCCAATACCGCCCCAAATCGCACTCAGGCACTAAATTATATTAATGCGTTGCAGGCAAATGGCGGTACAGAATTAATGAATGGGATGCGGGCGGTGTTAAACTTCCCGCCATCTGCACCGAATCGCCTGCGAAGTGTGGTTTTACTCACCGATGGCTATATTGGCAATGAATCGGAGGTAATTGCTGAAGTACAACGACAAATCAAACCGGGTAATCGTCTCTATAGTTTCGGTGTCGGGAGTTCGGTGAATCGCTTCTTGCTGAACCGTTTAGCGGAGGTGGGGCGGGGTACAGCCCAAATTCTTCGTCAGGATGAACCCACGGAGGCGGTGGCGGAAATATTCGTCCGCCAAATTAATAATCCAGTATTAACAGATATTCAGGTGACTTGGCAAGGAGAGGGGACATCGACGCAAATCTATCCCCTAGCTGCACCCGATTTGTTTGCTAATCAGCCTTTGGTTTTGTTTGGACGGAAATCAGACCGTCGTAATGGCACGATTAAGATTACCGGGATGGCGGCGGGGGGTCAACGGTATGAACGAACTCTATCGGTGAATTTTGATCAAAGTACCGATAATCCGGCGATTGCTCAATTGTGGGGACGCGCCCGGATTAAAGACTTGATCAATCAAATGTTTGGCGGTGAAACTAAGTCAGGTGTAGAGGCGGTAACGCAGACGGCGTTGGATTATCGCTTATTATCCCAATATACGGCATTTGTGGCGGTGAGTGAAGAAGTCCGAGTGGAAACCGATGGAACGCGGCGACGGGTACAAGTTCCGGTGGAGTTACCAGAAGGGGTGAGTTATGAAGGGATTTTTGGTGCGGATGATGTCGGGAATATGAGTGGAACCGCTAACTTGGCACCTACCTCCCCTGCTGCAATACCCCGGATTAGACAAGCTGGGGGAACTAGAGGCGGTGGGGGAAGTATGCTTGAGTCGGAGTCTGCTGACATAACCCACCAAGGTTCTGCTCAACTTGAGGTGATGAAGATTGAAGGGTTAGAACCGGAAAAAGAAAAAGATGCGATCGCGTCTCTGACTCAACATTTACAATACTTGAATCTCCCAGAGGGTTTCACTGGTGAAATTATCTTTGAGTTGCAGATTCGCGATGGTGCGGTTCAACGAGTGATCCTCGACGATATCGAGTCAACCTTACAGGATAACGCCATTGTCGATCCAATTCGGCGATCGCTCTTAGGATGGTCTACTTTAGAATCTGTTACTGGAACGATTCGAGTTACCTTGCGAGTTCCATAGGTACGCTAAAACGTCGGTTAAATAACTCAGGGAAACGCGAACACTCCTACGAATACGTTAATGAGGGCGGGTTTTGTTGAGAGGTTATCATTAACCCGCTTACCTGAGTAGCTAAACCCGCCCCTACACTTGACGCTTCACCACCTTTGAGGGAAAGCTTTTGACTTTTAAGGTCTGCGAAGCCTTACTAACATAGTGGAAAAGGTCAAGAACACAAGCAATTTATCACCGCCGTTTGCGATATCTACGTTGTTGTCGGTGTCTGGCTATTTCCTTGCGTTTGTGCTTTTCCAAGGGAGTTTCAAAAAAGCGGTTCTTCTTCATGTCTGAGAAAATCCCAGCACGAGATACTTTGCGCTTAAATCGCCGAAGTCCAGATTCAATTCCTTCATTTTCTCCAATAATAACTTGAGCCATGCTTATCTCCTTTGAAGCTCAACACAAAAAGGGCAGACATTTACCTGCCCTCAAATTTCAAAAGCCATAATAACTTAATTCCTTATCGTTCCTAAATTTCAGGGAAAAATAAGGAAATCAGCTTTTGACACTCCCACCGCTAAACATTTAATGCTATAGCGGTGAACAAGTTTTTTCACAAGGCGCGATTTATATATATCACCGCTCTCATGGAGTGTAGTGATATCAGTATGACACACGTGACATCATCCCAACATCGAATCGAAGATTACAATAAGGGCTTCCTAATATCGCTATTAGGCATTGCTCCCCTACGCCAGTTATCTAGGCACATTGCCCCCGATACCTCGACTTGAGAGCCAATTTCTTGCTTCTCCAGAGTCCCTGGATACGTTTTTAGATCATGGTTCAACTCTAACACGATTCAATCAATTGAGTAGGGGTTCAATGCCCCGAAGTTGGGGAGTCCATGTATCCCGACACTGACCTCACGGGTACAGTTCGGGACTTATAGCTCCCCAAACCCCTCGCCAGTTAAGTTAAAAAGAGCCACGGTTATAGCCGCCACCGCGATTCCCATTGCTTCGTTCCCGTGGTCTTGCTTTGTTAACCTTCATTGAGCGTCCCATCCATTCAGCACCATCAAGGGTTTCAATAGCACTGTCTTCGTTAGACTCAGACTCCATCTCCACAAAGGCGAACCCTCGTGGACGTCCGGTTTCACGATCTTTTGGTACACTCACGCGAGTGACGCTACCGTATTCTGCAAATACTTCCGTCAAATCCTCTTGAGTGACATCGTAGGACAAATTACCAACGTAAATAGACATAAGGCACTTCCTTTTTACTGAACCTGTAGCGAGTTACATCGGAGAAGTGCCTGCGGACAAAATCGAAATCGAAAAAATCGAAACAAGCTTACTCTACCGAAAATCAACCGTATATACTCTAACATCGATGGCGGGAGTTTGGCAAGATATTATCAGGTTCAAATATTAGTTCAGTATTTTGCCCATGATTATAGTCAGGCAAGTCAATCTTAGAGGATGTCAGAGGATGTCAGGAACCCCACGACTATAAGTCGGGGGCTTGAAAAACCCAAACCTGACCAGTCCGGTTCGGCGGGGGAACAGAGGAATGTGTAGAGACGTGCTTTTGAAGCGTTTGGCTTTACCGCTTACGTCGAGAAACCGTAGGGGCGCAAGGCTTGCGCCCCATTTAACGTCAAATCTATTCCACAATTTTAGCTGTGTCACGCCGCAATTGTGGGCAAAAATCAAAACTTAGTCAGGGCGGGTTTTGCATAAAGGTTATCAGCAATGGCGACATAAAATTCCCTAAACCCGCCCCTACAAATATATAGGGTCTGCTGAATAAGTTTGGGGGTGAGGGGAGGGAACAGGGAACAGGGAACAGTAAGGGTTTGAGATTTGTTTCCATAACTTAATCTAGTTAAGTTTATTTCCACTAACCTACTTACGCACTAAGGTTAGGACAAATGAATAAAAATTTAAATCGCTCAATCCCTGGTAAGGTAAGCTTTTGTCTTCACTATTGCCCATTCACTATTCCCTGGCGTGTAGCGCTATACTTTTGAGCGAAAGACTTTGCCAATTCCTAATCCTCAATCGTGATATTTCTGGCATCCAAAAATTTTAATTGTTGGTAGAGCATGGTTATTTTGGGAACCGCCACCCCAACCGCTTGCGCCGCCCGCATTGGGTTGCCAAACATGGCTTCGACTTCCAAGGGGCGATGACAATCATAGTCAATTTTCATACTGGTACGATAGGGTTTCATTTTCATCGTATAATCCAACATCTTTTGAATAAAGCTCTCCTTTATCTCTAAACTATACCCCGCCGCCCCGGCTACAACCTCTCGCATCAGTTGTTCCGATAGCTGATACCCATGACTATCTTTCATCATCGCATCAGTTGTGGCATCTAAGACGACAGATAAACCATTATAGGGAATATTCCACACCAATTTTTTCCACCGGGCGAGGAGTAAATTCTCCGCAAGCTGAATCGGAATATTGGCTTGCTCAAAGTCAGCCGCAATCTGACGCATTGTTGGCGTAATTCCTTGAGGTTGGTGGTTATTTCCATAAGCACCTAGCTGGATTTGACCATAATCGAGATGGTGAATTTGACCCAAACCAATTTTATTAGAACAGACAAAGCAGAGTCCCCCTAATACTTCCACCGTTTCCCCGACTATGGCGGCAATTTCAGGTTCAACCCCTAACCCATTTTGTAACGTAATCACCACAGTTCCAGGTTTGAGCAGAGGCGGAAGCAGGTGCGGGAGGAGATGATTTTGGGTGGTTTTGAGGGCGATTAAAACGACATCACAAGGGGGCATTTCTTTGACCTGGTTATAGGCATTAACCTGGGGTAAAGTGAAGTCTCCCCAGGTTGACGAAATTGCCAAACCATGCTGCTTTACATAGTCATAATCACGCCGGAGGAGAAAATGGACATCGAGTCCAGCTTTTTGCAAGCAAGCGCCGTAAAATCCTCCGATCGCGCCTGTACCGATGACGGCGTATTGTCTTCCCATAGGCTGAATCCTTTGATAATAGTAACGGAACCCGCCCCTACAAGAATCCGGGCGGGTTTTGTGGGTAAGTTATCGGTATCCCCATTTATTTATTGTATCCCTAAACCTGCCCCTACAAGTGAATGATTATTTATAAATTTGCTGTTGAATCGCGTTAATTAAAATATTAAACCCCGATTCGCTGTGAATATCGGGGGTGAGGGTGTTCATGTTTTGTAGAGTATCGGTGAGTCCATCGATTGTGGCGCGAATCTCGGTGTATTCGTCAATCGAACTTCGTAAACTGGGGAGGTTGGCGGAAGAGGTGATTAGTTTTATTTTGTTTTCAAGTTTATCGATTTGTTCTTGCCAGTGAATGATCTAATCAGCACGGTCAATTGGGTCATAAATCTTGGCGTCAGATAGGACAATTGGGAAGATTCTGTTGTAGAATTCGCCATTGTTGGCAATCTGTACCAGTTCATACATACAGTTTTCGGATTTGAGATAGCGATCCCCTATTCTTATCTATCTGTATCTGAAGACGCGATCGCACATCCATTCAACCCCAATAACCGAGGGTGCGATCGCTAGAACAGGGCGACCCGATCGCATTAAATGGAATAGTATTGTTAATTAAACCAAGCGGGTCGCCCCTACAGGAGGATGATTGGGGTTTTGGTTTGGGTATCAGGGATGAATCAAGGTTGGCTTCCCATCTATCTGTATCTGGAGACGCGATCGCACATCCATTCAACCCTGATAACCGAGAGTGCGATCGCGAGAATAGGGCGACCCGACCTAATTGAATGGAGTGGTGTTGTTAATTAAGCCAAGCGGGTCGCCCCTACAGAATTTGGTATTACGTAGGGGCGGGTTTCACGATTACCGTTTTTGACTTCACCTATAAATAACTAAACCCGCCCTGACTAAGGTTTAAAATCGAGCCAACTGCTTTAAAATCTTCAGCACCGTATATAAATCATTACCCGGATTCAGCAGCGAGAATAACCGGGACAACCCATACTGGGGCGACTCTCCAGGTATCACTTTCAGAAAAATAACACTCCCTCCGGTAGTAATCATGCCAAAACTCGGCTGTTCCTGATTAGGATTTGCCAACATATAAGACAAAATTTGTGCTAATCCCGCTTCAATCGAAAACTCCACTTGTTTAGATTCAATCACCATCACCCAGACGGTATCCTTTAAAACCAAAACATCCAGAGTTCCCGTAATAATTGTCTCCTCATCTTCTGTGGCAATCTTTACCGATTTTTCCGCTTTGATATGAAAAGGGGCTAAGTAAAATCCCCCAATAAACAGCAAGGGGTCAAGAATTGCCATTCTCACCACGCCTTCCAGCATGGGCGGATAATTGAGCAAGTTAAAATATCCAGCTTTCACCTGATCAAGCTGTTGGTGTTGCAACTCAGTAATTTCGGGCAGATTCCCTTGCCACTCTGGAAAAAATTGCGGAGCATGGGTGAGTTGCAGACCAAAATTAGTCCTTAGTTCTCGCAGGGTAACATCTCTGGATTGAATCGTTTGAACCATCTGTCTTTCCCCCTACTTAGTCGGCTAATCTTATCCATTGGTATCCTGCGATCGCGAATTGGTTTGAGACGGGGCGAATGACGTAGAGGCGGGTTTCACGATTAGGGTTTTTGACCCCAATACCACTAAACCCGCCCCGACTACGTTCTAAATTCTATCCCCTCCGCCCCTCTGCACCTCTGCACCTCGGCTTCATCGCTTCCCACTCAATTTCCGCCCTAACCGACGGAATCCCCCCATAGCTCCCACCAACTCCGGATACACCGGCACCAATGGGGACTTCTCCCGACTAAACCGCACCGCCAACGTGCGAATCAAGGTCAAGATTTCCGGGCGTTCAATCTCAGTTGTCGGGAATTGCAATAACGCCTCCAATGTCTGCGGTGTACCAATCCGACTTAATGCCATTGCCGCTTGCTCCCGGACAAACCAATCATTATCCTTAAGCAAGGGCATTAATGCCTGCAATGCGGGTGCAGTACCTATACGTCCCAAGGCTGTCGCCGTTGCGCCTCGGATATCGCCATCGCTATCTTTTAATAGGGGAATTAACGCCTGTAGCGCCGCTGGAGTACCAATTCTCCCCAATGACTCAATCCCCTGTTTTCGCACTCGCTTATCCTGATCCTGAAGAATCGGGATTAACGCGGTTAACGCCGGAGTTGTCCCCATCCGCCCTAACGCCGCCGCTGCTTCCTGACGCACCACCGGATCAGTATCCTCTAACGCCGGAATTAACACCTCCAACGTCTGAGGATTCCCCGATCGCGCCAAAGCCTCCGCCGCTTCTTCTCGCACCACCGGATCAGCATCTTGCAGTGCTGGAATTAACGCCTCCAGGGTTTCCCTTGTGGCAATTTTCCCCAATACCATCGCCGCTTCTTCGCGAATCTGATTCTGGGGATGATTCAAAGCCTGGATTAACGCCTGCACTACCGTGGGATTTTCCAGGTGAATCGCGCCACTGGCTTGCCAACGAACAAAGCTATCCGGGTGATTGAGCACCTTAACCAATTCCTGCAAGGCTTCTGGTGTACCAATCTGCGCCAACGCCATCGCCGCTTCCCCCCGGACATAACTATCAGTATCATGGAGGGCAACAATTAACGCCTGTATCGCCGCCGATGTCCCAATTCGCCCCATCGCCGCCGCTGCTTCACCCCGAACCACGGTATCCTCATCCCGGAGGGCGGGGATTAAGGCTTTCACGGTTTCGGCATCGCCAATATAACCCAAGGCGGTAGCGGCTTCCCCGCGCACATACCAAGGTCCCTGATTTAGGGCTTTAATTAACGTAGCGACGGCGGAGGGACTACCAATTTGACCCAAGGCGGCAATTAACGCAGCGACGAAATCCTTGCGGGTATAATACTGTTTCTCATCCAAGTCCTGCTGCAATTTTTCCGCCATCTGGGAATTGGTTTGTCCTAAGGCGACAACGGTAGAAGCAATGAAGCCGACGAAGGGGTAATGGTGCCACAAGTCATAAATGTGGTCAATCACCTCTGTGATTAAGGGATGAGACAATTGATCACATTCAGCGATCGCACGTCCAGTTAATAAGAGTAGCGTCGAGAATATATCATCTTTTTCCTGAGTAATGCAGGCGAGTAACGGAATCGGATCATCCATTAATCCCGCCAGGAGACTGATGCTTTGATGCCAATCATAATCCCACAAATGGGCTTTCACCAATGCCATACCCTGACTGGGATTCTCTTGAATCACCCGCTGCAAATAACAGGCGGTTAAATAATCCTGGGTAATTCGGTGAATAAACACATAACGATCGCCTTCTTGAGTCAATCGATGCAGAATCCCCTGTTCTCCAGACAGTTGTACCAAGAGTTGGGCGGGGGTTTGTTGGCTTAAGGGTTCTAACGCCTGATCCTGGTTTAGGGCGTTAGCGATTTCCTGTTTCAATTCCTGGGAATCAAACACATCTTGCCCTTTACAGGTAAACTGATAAGCTAGGTCTTCCAATAAGCGAATTTTAACCCCACTCTCTTCCGCCCGATGATGCGTCCATTGACTCAGGAGATACTCGACAGTTTTCTGATAAATTTGACTGCGACGGGCGGGTAAGGTGAGGACTTGCTCATAATATAAGCTGCACAGTAAATAAAGTAATCGGGGATTTTGTGCCAAGCCGCGCAGTTGGGGATTTTGTCGCAGTTGTTCAATTAAGCTGTCAGCGGAAATCCCGTCTTTTTCTGAATCCGTGCCATGTTTAAACCAGGCGTGAATAAATCGTTCAATCTGGGGTTGACTCAGTGGAATAATTTCCACTTCCTTTGCCCCATTAATAAACGCGCCACCATACCCGACAATCCGAGAGGTACAAATAATCGGACAGGGATGGGTTTCCAGGAATTGGTTCAGTTTCGTGGCTAACGCATTGCGATCGCGTTTGGGAACTTCATCTAAAGCATTGAACAACAACAGACATTTTCCCTGACGCAATTTTGCCTGTAACCAGGGTTGAATATCCGCCCAGGTTGTGGGATAATCCCGTTGAACCAGGGATGCGATCGCGACCGTGATATCATCTGCGGTTTCATGTAAATCCACTAAGCGGATAAACAAGGGAAAAACAACATCCTCGACGGTAATTTGAGCATCCACCAATTTTTGCCGTTCACTCGCCGCCATCCATGCGGCTTCTCGTCGCAATAGCGCACTTTTCCCCATTCCCGGATCAGCCAAAACCATCAGGCGCTGATAGTTTTTCTTTGCCTGTTCCCAGGGAACGCGATAACGCTTTGCTTCTACGTCGCGATTTTTTATCGCATAAGCGCGTTTCAGTTCAGCTTCTGATTCTGCGTAGCCCCAGAAGGTTTCCACCTCATGGCGATAATTGCGTTCGCGGGTAACTTGAATTGGGATATAGAGAGATTTACGGGGAATCGGGTGTTGGGTATGTAAAAGGGTTTTATATTTAAAATGGGATTCGATATCCTCCAGAAACTGGCAAACGGATTCGATTTTCGGATCACGGTTCAGTGGGCGAGTGTCCTCGGTTTGGGTATCTTGAGAACTTATCATATTCGTACCCCTGTTGATTAAAGCGGTTTTGTATCAAGCTGAAAAGTTATAGCGCTGACTTGATGGCACGCTTCGTGCCGACTACGAACGAATCTGGGTGAAGTCAGGATCTATGTAACTTATGGAAGTTGCGATCGCGTTTAGTCTGGATTGTCTTAACTCACGACTCAAAGCAGATCGCTATACTATGATCCTATAATTATATCCGTTAGGATTCCAGCTTTTCATCCCTGAACCCAATACTGTCATTCTGAGTGGAATCCAATACTGTCATTCTGAGTGGAGCGAAGCGGAACGAAGAATCTCTACAAATGTGTCGCGTCCCATCCGAGCTTACCCCCAAAGGAAGTGAATAGCAAAGCCTAACCTATTTTAAGTCGAATCGTGTCATTCTTGGGGGAGCGATCGCACAATGAAGACTTTCTGGCAAAATACATCACTGATCACCCTCATGTTCTCTACGTCTCAAACCAATCTGCACTCAAATCACGCCATTGAGGATTGATCGATTCAATCAAAGCAATCTTTTTAGCACGTAACCACCCTTTAATTTGCTTTTCACGGGTGATTGCTTCCCTAACGTCAGATGTTTCCTGATAATAAACGAGTCGATTAATATTATATTTTTGAGTAAATCCAGGAATCAACTTTTGTTTATGTTCGTATACGCGACGATATAAATCATTTGTTACGCCAGTATAAAGCGTCTTTGAACGATTCGTCATTATGTAGACGTAATAAGTATTCACCTTGTTTTATTGAGTTAGTAAATTTTGGGCGACGTGAAAACTCTCCCTCTTGAACTAAGTAATGAGATGCTTCGTTCCGTTCCTTCGCTTCGCTACGGACTCCACTCAGCATGACATTGTTATATCAATATACAGCGCTTCGCGCTCTTATGGAGTACAGTATTAGCCCGCTATCCCTCAAACTGCTAGATTGATGTTGTACCTCATAGCAGAGGAAAGCGCTGTATTAGTGTCATTCTGAACGTAGCGAAGCGGAGTGAAGAATCTCTGCAAATGTTTCAGCATCTACCTCAATTCACTTGAGATAAAAGATGATAAAAATAAAGGTTAAGTCAAATCTCGTCTAATTTGCGCGATCGCAGAATTCAACCCTTCACTGTGAATCCAGCCTACATAGCCCCCGTACACCATTCTGTCATGACTATCCGCCACAAAAACATGGTCAACACCCAAGGGATTTTTCCATGTTCTCAACGCTGCACCATCCCTGAGTCGAATAATCGGATGAGATTGCTTAAAATCCCGGTGATGTGCAGGAGTCATACCTGGAACCCGTTCTAAAATTGCGATCGCGTCTTGAGTCACATCGGTTAAGTAAGCATCCACCACAGTATCACAACCACACCCATCCGTTATTGTCGCTTTTAACCTATCCTTAATATCCCCATCAAAGAGTGACAGCGCTTCAATCTCCTCAATCAACCTCCCATGAGGTTCACGCTGACGCCGCTGACAATAAATCGCCGTGAGTAAATCCTCAAGCCCCACCTCAGCTAACGCATCCGTAATCAATCCCGTCAATCCCAAAACCGCAATTCCGCCTAACATTCCCGCCGGACCCCCCAGCAATGCTAAAGCTGCCGTAATCGCCGCCGCCCCCGTCAATCCTGTCGCCGCCATTGTTACCACCAGAATCACCCCAGGTAATCCCAACGCGGCAATTTTTTTGACAACTTCATCCATTTTTATAACCTTCTTTATCACAGAAACGAAAAGTGTTTAGGCTTTCTATATCAAGTCTAACCCGCCTCTATCACTCGACTCGGAGCTACGGGATTAAATGTATAAAACTATACCAAACAAGGTTTAGCGATCGCATAAAAGCTGGCTCCAATTTGGTAATAAGGTTGACGGCTCACCTTCCGGTCACTTAGGATTATTGCCAATGCTATGTTATCTCAGTTATAATAAAATTGCCTAATTCAAAAATCATAATAATATAATGAATGATTTATTCAAAAATGCTTTCATACAAGCATTAGGAGTGGCTGCATTAGAAACAATAGATTTTACGGTTAAAGACGTTTCGTGCATCGCGTCTGTAGGGGCGGGTTTAGGGAATTCTGTTTCGCTATTGATAATAACGTCAATTCAAAACCCGCCCTGATCATCTGTCGCTGTCTTTTTATTACGGGTCAATCACTTGTAATTGACATTGCTCAAAAACGTAATTAACGGCTTTAAATAATTGCTCTAATTCGTAAATTGTGTAAGATTTAATATTTTTTGTAAATAACCGATCGCTCAATTTGCCAAATTCCCATATTTTGCCGTTGGATACTATCCCAAAAATCGTCTGCCCTTCAATTCCATTAATTTTTTGGCAAGCTACCATTTCCGCCCCGCATTGTCCCCAACCAGCGGTAAAATCATCTTTTTTTGCCTCTATAGCCACAAAAAAAGGCTGTTCAAATACTATCTTACCGAGAGGAGATTTATGAGCTAAAAGATAATCGGGTACTCCTGATAAATCTTCATTATAAATCAAACTGTGATGACTCCAAAGCAACCACTTTTCCTTATACTCTAACCAAACTTCGGTTAAAATTGGTGCGATTAAGTTTTCGCAAATCGCTGCTTCTGAATTATCAACCACGCCTTCTGTTAAAAGGATTTCAAGCCTTTGCTTGAAGTAATCGTTTACTATAAATTCAGATTGTACAATAAAATTGTTTTCTTTGTAAGTTAACTCAAAAGCTTTGATAACCATTGCCAGGTTTTGATAACCAGTGAAAGGCATTTATCATCTCCATTGTTAACTTGATGTTTCTCAAAAATACTATAGCATCAACTGATCGCCTCAACAACACCATTATCTAGCAATCGCCATAGCGGTTAAGACACATCATTGTAGAGACGCGCCATGGCGCGTCTCTACAATGGTGCCGAAAGTCCTAAGTAGTCAGACAAAAGAAAACAACAAGCCTCAAACCCTTACAAAGGACAAATGACATAAGACAAATGACTATAACGAATCAGCGGTCTACTGAACCCATGATTACGTCAACACTACCGAGAATCGCCATAATATCTGCTACCTTGACTCCCCGCAAAATCTGGGGCACAATTTGCAAATTATTGAAATCCGGTGGACGAATCTTCCAACGCCAAGGAAAGATATTATCATCCCCGATAATGAAAATTCCCAATTCTCCCTTGCCACTTTCCAAGCGAACATAGTGTTCACCCTGGGGAATCTTAAAGGTTGGCGGAATTTTCTTACCACTATACTGATAATCAAAATCATTCCACTGGGATTTCTTTCCTTCAGCCATACGTTTGGCTTCCAGATTTTCGTAAGGACCACCGGGCAATCCTTTTAATGCCTGACGAATAATTTTCAGGGATTCCCGCATTTCCCGAATCCGAACTAAATACCGGGCGAGACAATCCCCAGCGGTTTCCCAATGGATGTCCCAATCAAAGTCGTCGTAACATTCATAGTGGTCAACTTTCCGCAAGTCCCACTTCACGCCTGAACCCCGTAACATCGGACCTGAAAGTCCCCAGTTAATTGCTTCGTCACGGGTAATCGTACCCACCCCTTCAACACGACGGCGGAAAATGGGGTTGTTGGTAATTAGGCGTTCGTATTCATCGACTTTGGGGGCAAAATAATCGCAAAAGTCTTCACATTTGTCAACCCATCCATAAGGAATATCAACCGCTACTCCACCAATACGGAAGTAATTATTATTAATCAGCCGTTGTCCGCTGGCGGCTTCCCACAAGTCGTAAATTAATTCCCGTTCCCGGAAGATGTAGAAGAAAGGAGTTTGCGCCCCCACATCAGCCAGAAATGGTCCTAACCACAGCAGGTGATTGGCGATGCGATTCAACTCCAGCATAATCACGCGGATATAGCTGGCGCGTTTAGGTACCTCAATATCCGCTAACTTTTCTGGGGCGTTAACGGTGATCGCTTCGTTAAACATTCCCGCTGCATAGTCCCACCGACTCACATAAGGGACATACATAATATTGGTGCGGTTCTCGGCTATTTTCTCCATACCGCGATGCAGGTAGCCGATAACCGGTTCACAATCAATCACATCCTCCCCGTCTAAAGTGACGATTAAGCGGAGAACGCCGTGCATGGACGGATGATGAGGACCCAAGTTGAGAACCATTGGGTCGGTTCTAGTTTCGATTTGTGCCATAGTGATGTATTTTGGTTTCCGTTACATAAGACATACCCAAATCTGCCCACTTGTGGACATATCTGGTGCTTACTTCCTGTTTCATTCTGGCGGTGTCGGCACCTTCCCAGTCCACAGGCTCTCCCCCACCTAACTGGCGGCTTGCTCGCTTCTTAAACGATGACTGGTGATTAGCCATCATGCCTAACACATTAAGATTTTCTATTCCTATCATGCTGTGGTTTTTGGCTAGATAAGATGTGAGCTTGTGTAATGGGTATAGCTTAATTGACAGCCTTTATTGCTCATCGCTGATTGCTTCGCTTATGTTTACTTTTATTGCATTTATTTAATTATATGGAGTTTGACGCACCAGCGACGCAGTTTTTTCATCGTTCAGTACTAAGTCAGGAGTTAATCGCCGGATTAACGATTCGTCCAGGTGGGCATTATTTGGACGCGACGGTGGGTGGCGGTGGACATAGTGAGTTAATTCTATCGGCTAACCCGGATGTCCGTGTCACCGCTATTGACCAAGATGCTCACGCGATCGCAGCAGCAGAAGCCCGGTTAGCCCCCGATCGCGATCGCATCCAATTTTGGCGGGGGAATTTTGTGGACTATCAACCGCCAGACTCGTTATTTGATGGCATTGTTGCTGATTTAGGTGTTAGTTCGGCTCAACTGGATGTTCCCTCGCGCGGCTTTAGTTTTCGCCATCCAGCTAATCTGGATATGCGGATGGATCAACGCCAATCCTTAACCGCCGCCCAGATTGTTAATCACTGGGATGAAACCCAACTGGCAAACATTATTTATGAGTATGGTGAGGAACGCTTATCCCGGCGGATTGCCCGGGCAATTGTGGAACGCCGCCCCTTTGAGACAACCACCCAATTAGCCGAGGTGATCGCGCGATCGGTTCCCAAAAAATACCGTTATGGTCGGATTCACCCCGCCACGCGCACCTTTCAAGCTCTCCGCATTACCGTTAACCAAGAGTTATCTGCTCTGGAAAAATTTCTCAATTCTGCGCCAACTTGGTTAAAACCAGGCGGCAGAATTGGTATTATTAGTTTTCACAGCTTGGAAGACCGTCTGGTTAAACACCACTTGCGGGATTCACCAATATTGCGGGTGCTTACCAAAAAACCCATAACTCCACAACCCTCGGAACGGGATGAAAACCCCCGCGCTCGTTCTGCCAAGTTGAGATTGGCTGAGCGTCTTTTAAGGGACAAGAGACTACAGGGCTAGAGTCAGTCGAGTCATCCTATGGGCGCTGGTACTGGATTGGGAAAATCAGACTAGAATACTCTGCTTTTTCAATGCATAGTATGACTATTTTGTCAACGGCAAAGACGAAGTTAGTGTTCTAAGATACAAACAGGTGGCGACGTCCTTATCGTCACCAATCTACTGTTCTTTTTATCCCCAAGTTGGTGTCAATAAGCAGATGTTGCTGAAAAATTGCTGAACATGTCACTCTGGCGAAGAAATATCAGGGCAGATGCATCCAGCCAAACTTAATCTGACACCAGGGAGTTCTACTCTGAGGCAGCTTAAGGTGAATGTTTGGTGTTATTTCATTTTTAAGAAAACATCTGGCAAACTTTTGGATCTTCCAAAATAGACTGTTCCTTTTGTTGATGACTCACGCTTGCCCTAAATGAATTATGAGGGAAATTGTAATCGGGAGCCTCAGGGTGTCCCTAATGATGCCTATTCTTGGTTATTTGTGGTGGATCGGCTCAAAATCACAGATTGAACGACAACCGGGCTGGTTCTATATGCTGGCGGGTTACGCTTTAATTTGTCTGGATGGGTTTATGGATTTAGTTAACCGTACTATTGGTTTGACCACCCGAAACCCGAATCCAATCGATACGCTGATTCTAATGACGCTGGTATATCTGGTGGGATTTGGACTGTTGGTTATCGGCTTATGGCAATGGTTACCGTTTGTTGCCAAGGTCAAGAAGCTAGACATTTTGTCCCCTTCATACCCTAACTCGGAAGAGTATTATACCTGCAAACAGTATGCTCAAGTCGGTGCGATCGCCCAGTCGGATGAAGGGCAGCAAGCGATAGCAGACTGTCTACACACTAAAGCCGAACTGCAACAGCAAGAAGCACAATTTCGGGCAATTACTCAAGCCCTTCCTGTACCTGTCGCGATCGCACGAGTCTCTGATGGCACGATTGTCTACGGGAATTCCCACGCTAAGGTAATGTTTGGTGTCGCTACCTCAGAGTTAGTCGGCAACTCAATGCCCGATTTTTATGAAAATCCTGCCGACTGGCAAAGACTGTTAGCCACATTAGACCAAAAGGGTGTTGTCCAGAATGATCAAGTTCGTGTCCATAAAATTAATGGCACGCCCTTGTGGGTAACGGTATCAATGCAGGTGTTGACCTTAAATCAGGAAAAAACAATTTTGAGTGTATTCCATGATATCAGCGATACCTATCAGCAAATTACCCAATATCAGCAAACAGAAGCCGTTTTCAAAGACAGTGAAGCTTGCTATCGGACGTTGGTTGAACAGTCTCCCGACGCGATCGCGCTCTTAAGCCAGGGAACCCTGGTTTATATCAATCCTAAAGGGGTCAAACTACTGGGAGCCATTAGTCAAAACCAACTTATCGGTAAACCTTGGTCAGAGTTTAGCGCTAAGGATCAGGGAAATCAGAGAAATAGGAGAGATCACCAAGTTGTTGGTTCTGAACATATAGAGAAATTCTCTGATCAGAAACGAAGGTCGAATCCACCTAACACCCTAACATTACCCACAAAATTCGTTCCCGAACAACTGGTAAAGTTAGATGGTCAGATCATTGATGTGGAAATTGCCCGTTTACCCGCTATTTATCAAGGTCAAGGGGCAACCCAACTGGTGATTCGAGAGGTTACCCATCCAGAACAGCCAAACCGAGAACTGAGAGTACGAGCGCGTCAGCAAGCAACCTTGGCTAAATTGAGCCAACGGGCGCTTTCGGGGCTGGATTTAAATACCCTGATGGACGAAGCGGTGAGTACGATTGCTCAAACCTTAGAGGTTGAGTATTGCAAAGTGTTAGAACTCCTACCCAATGGTAATGTGTTTTTACTCAAAGCGGGTGTGGGTTGGTCGCCGGGATTAGTTGGGTATGCCTTGGTTGGTGCCAACCGGAATTCCCAAGCGGGTTATACTCTGGTATCTCAAGAACCTGTCGTGGTTGAAGATCTACGGGTGGAAACTCGCTTTAGTGGACCCCCTCTGCTTTTCAATCATCGCGTTGTTAGTGGTGTGAGTGTGGTAATTCCGGGTCAAGAGCAACCCTTTGGAGTTTTAGGGGCGCATACCACCAGCCAGCGCCGTTTTAGTGAAGATGACATTCACTTTCTCCAAGCGGTTGCCAATGTTTTAGCCTTGGCGATTGGACATCAGCAGTCAGAGGCGAATCTCTATCTGATGCAACGAGCGATCGCGGCGAGTAATAATGGAGTAATTATTACAGACTCCAATCAGCCGGATAACCCAGTTATTTACGTCAACCCCGCCTTCGAGTCAATGACCGGTTATACCAAAGAGGAGGTGATTGGACACAACTGTCGTTTCTGGCAAGAACCTGATTATCATCAAGCCGGGGTGACTAAGTTAGCGACAGCGATTCAAGAGCAACGAGAGTGCCATGTCATTTTACAGAACTATCGTAAAGATGGCAGCACGTTCTGGAATGAACTCTATGTGTCGCCGGTCTTTGATGGAGACGGCTATTTAACTCATTTTGTCGGGATTCAAACCGATATTACCAAACGGAAGCAAGCAGAGTACGCCCTGCGACAGAGTGAGGAAAAGCTGGAGAGTATTCTCAGGTCTCTAGACGATGTGGTCTGGTCAGCGTCCCTGGAGACTCAAAAGTTTATTTACCTGAATCCGGCTACAGAACGAGTTTATGGTCGCCCCGTATCCGACTTTGTGGATTGTCCCAGTCTCTGGCAGTTAGTCGTTCATCCTGATGATCGCCAACGGGTGGAAATAGCATCTCAAACGCTGATGCACCAGGGGAGTAAAGATATAGAATATAGGGTTGTACGACCCGATGGCGAAGTGCGTTGGCTGCGCGATCGCGCCCGCCTAATTTACGATCACAGGGGTACTGCCATTCGTATGGATGGAATTGCTACCGATACGACCAAACGCAAACAAGCAGAGGCGGCTTTACTCAAAAGTGAGGAGCAATTTCGCCTCACCTTTGAACTTGCTCCCATTGGCATGGCAATGACTTCCCTTGAGGGTCAATTCCTCAAGGTTAATCAGGCATTGTGTGACGCCTTGGGGTATACGGCTCAGGAACTGTTGGCTCTCACGTTGACAGAAATTATCCACCCGACTGAACGGACACTCGACGATACCCAACATCAATCGTTGCGGCGGGGAGAACTCTCCCATTTGCAAACTGAACGGCGTTTTAGATCAGAATCTGGCAGAATTGTCAATGCTATTTTGAAGGTTGTGTTAGTTAGAGACTCTCAAGGTCAACCCCTGCACTACATTAGTCAAGTGGTGGATATTAGCGATCGCAAACGCATGGAGGAACAGTTACTCCACGATGCTTTCCACGATGTATTGACCGGATTACCGAATCGGGCATTATTCATGGATAGGCTCGAGTATGCGTTGCGACGGGCAGGGCAACGCTGGGACTATTTATGTGCGGTGATTGTCTTGGATTTAGACCGTTTCAAGGTGATCAATGATAGTCTGGGTCATTTGGTCGGCGATCGACTCCTGAGTGCGATCGCCCAGCGATTAGAAGGGTGCTTACGCCCCAGCGATACCTTAGCTCGGTTAGGGGGAGACGAATTTACAATTCTACTGGATGATATCCCCAATACGGGAGCAGCCACAGATGTGGCAAAATCGATTCACAAAACGTTGGAATCCTCATTTAACTTAGATGGGTATGAGGTGTTTACCACAGCCAGTATCGGGATTGCCCTGAGTGGTATGGGGTATAACCGAGCGGAAGATTGGCTCCGAGATGCAGATACCGCCATGCATCGGGCAAAGCTTCAAGGCTCCGCTTGTTATGTCATGTTTGATACCGCCATGTCCGGTCGCGCCCTTGCTCAGTTACGCTTGGAAACCGAACTGCGATGGGCAATTGAACGCCAAGAACTAGAGGTTTATTACCAACCGATTATTTCCCTGGCGACAGGCAAGATTACCGGGTTTGAGGCGCTGGTGCGTTGGCAGCATCCAGAACAGGGAATGATTTCACCGGGCGCGTTTATTCCGTTAGCCGAGGAAACGGGTTTAATTATTCCCATTGGTCAGTGGGTGTTGCGAACGTCCTGCTATCAGCTACGCCAATGGCAACGACAATTTCGCCACTATCCCCCGTTAACCATGAGTGTTAATTTGTCGGGAAAACAGTTTTCCCAAGCGAATTTAATTGAGCAAATTGCCCAAACTATTCAAGAGACGGAGGTCAATCCTAACACTATAAAGTTAGAAATTACGGAAAGTGGCATTATGGAACATTCCGATTCGGCGTCGGCTTTATTGGAGCAACTTAAGGCATTGAATATTCAGTTGTACATTGATGATTTTGGCACCGGATATTCGTCGTTAAGTCGCTTACATCAGTTTCCCATTGATGCCTTAAAAATTGACCGTTCCTTTGTCAGTCGCATGGGTGATGCGGGAGAAAATGGGGAGATAGTGCAAGCGATTGTGACCTTGGCTCACAATTTAGGCATGGATGTTGTGGCAGAAGGGATAGAAACGAATATGCAGTTAGCCCAACTGCGAGGGCGGCGATGTGAATATGGTCAGGGATACTTTTTCTCTAAACCATTAAATCGGCAAGCCGCAGAACAGTTAATGATTAATTTACCCCAGTGGTAAAGGATGAGAGGGGGAGATAAGCTTTCATCCAGGATGGTGTTTCCCAGGAAGTCGAATCTTTCATTTATGAGCATAGGCGTTGATGTTAGTCAAGGTCAGCTCCAATGTGAAAGACTCTCGATGCTCCAATCTTAGCTGCTGCGGTAGTCGGTCATGTCAATCGTTTGCTGACACTAAACACGAAAGATTTCACGCCAGAAGTCTCGGCTCCAGGTAAACCAGCGACAGCATTAATAGAAAATTTTGGTAATGATTATCATTATGATAATCTAAAGGGGTTACTCTTGCCGTGCTGTCCTGGAAAAGGAAAGTGGCTCTGGGCATAGCGATAACCCCATCAGGATTTCGCACCGATTGGTCGGGAGCGGTCATGTTTGTCGTGACGGCTTGACTTCCTACTTGCTCACGTCAACGTTTTGGAGAATTAGTGATCATGCCAAATTATCGCTGCCTAGTTACAACAATCCTGGCTTTAGGAATCGTGTCTTTAGTCGGCTGTGGACAAACAAGGGAGACCAGATTGTTTCAGTAGAGTCTTTCCCGTTTAATCTGAAGTTCCCCCAGCCAAAAAATTGAAATTGCCTCACCGTGCGGCTTTGCGCGATCTACTCCTTGCTGGATGAAAGCATCCCCTTGACAAGTGGCTGGGAAATCTAGCAAATGAAATCGATCTAGTCGCCGGGGTTATAATTATTTCAATAGAACCCAGACTATCCAGCCCTGAGAGGTGTCTATGCTACTGCAAAACTTAAAGGAAGAAGCTGTCAAGTTATCACCGAGCGATCGGCTTGCGCTGGTTAGTGCCATCATTGAGTCCTTGCAGAGTACCCCAATTGCCAAGCCTGGTCGTTCTAGTGCAATTCGACGAATGCGTGGCTTACTCAAAACAGACCAACCCGCACCAACCGACCAAGAAGTAGCTGCGATGTTGGAAGAGCGTCGGGTGGAGAAATATCTTCAGTGAACGTTTTAGTTGACACCAATATTCTCCTAGATTTTCTATTACAAAGAGAGCCATTTTTCCACGATGCAGAGCGACTGTTTCAGGCGATCGATTCTGGTCAGATCGTTGGGTATGCCACAGCTACAACGCTCACAGGCATTTTTTACATTGAACCATAATTATCAACAGGATTAATCGTTTATTTCGGATCTTAACTTGCCATGCACTCTGCTAATTCTTGTCGAATCCACTCTGCATTTAAATTTCGTCCAATGAAAACGAGTTGATTCCAACGAGGAGGGTGAGAACGTTCACTTTTTATATCACATCGTTTACCACTTAATTGAAACAGATGGCGTAACTGACTCCCCTGAAACCAGAGAATGCCCTTACCCCGATAAACATTGGTGGGTAGGTTATCGATAAAGGTTTGAAATTTGGGCAGATTTAAGGCGCGATCGCTCTCAAATGAGACTGCCATAAACTGATCATGTTCCAGATGGTGAGACTGATGATCATGAGCCAAATGATGCTCGGCTGATGCTGCACTTTTATAGGTGCTAGGCTCATTAAGGTTCACATTCAAAATCAGTGGCAATGACACCTGTCCATACTGGGTTTGGAGGACTCTAGCTCCAGGTTTAAGGGAACGAATATAGTCCTCTAGTTGATTAATTCGTTTTGGCGCAACTAAATCGGTTTTGTTCAACAGAATAATATCAGCAAAAATGAGTTGATTCCGTGCCGCTTCACTGTCATAGTGATTCGGCGTTAACGACTCCGCATCAACAACCGTCAATATGGAATCAATGTGAGTAACGGTTTGTAATTCTGTGGTGATAAAACTCAGCATAATTGGCAACGGATCTGCCACTCCCGTGGTTTCAACCAGGATGTAATCCACCGGATCATCACGGTGAATTAACGCCTCAACCGTATCAACGAGATTTTCATTAATCGTGCAGCAAATGCAACCATTACTCAGTTGCACCATATTTTCATCAATCGATACCAAGAGTTGGGAGTCGATATCAATGTCGCCAAATTCATTAACAATAACGCCTATCTTCAAGTCCTGACGATTATGCAAAATATAATTGAGCAGCGTGGTTTTGCCGCTCCCCAAAAAACCCGTGATAATGGTAACAGGTATTCCCCGCCCAGAAGCGGTGACAGACGTGGGACGAACTTGTTTGACACTAGGGGTCATAAAATCCCTCCGGTTGAGTAATGACAAATTGGCGGATTGAACGATCTGACTCGCCCTAAACCAATTGTATAGTAATAATTAATTGACTATAATTTTACCGATTAAACTAGACAGTTGTTCAGTATCGTTTTGATTTCATCTAGATCGAGATGACGCCCAATCAAGACAAGCTGATTTTTAGGCGAACCTATCCAAGGCTCAGGGTTTAATTCAAACCGAGGACCGCTGAGTTGAAAGATATGGCGTAAAGGGCTATCACTAAACCAGAGAATGCCTTTTGCCCGGAACACAGCATTCGGCATCTGTTCAGTCAAAAAATACTCAAATTTGTGGACATCAAAAGGGCGATCGCTCTGGAAAGACAGGGAAACAAATCCATCATTTTCTAAGTGATGGGAATGATGGGAGTGATCATGATGGTGATGGGAGTGATCATGATGGGAATGATGCCCATGATCGTGGTGCTGGCTTTCCTCCAACTCCTGCTGGTAGTTCTCTATCTGGGTTAATCCCACATCCAAAATTAAGGGTAATGGCACTTGACCATATTGACAACGGATGAGTCTTGCTCCCTGTTTAATTAGGCGGATATAACTCTCTAATTCATCCAGCTTTTTCGGCTCAACGCGATCGGTTTTATTCAGCAACACGATATCACCATACGCCACCTGTGCAAACGCGGCTTCACTGTCAAAATGCTCTGGAGTGAACGTTTCAGCATCGACTACCGTTAAGATCGAATCCAGCCGCGTCAGGTTTCGCAGTTCCGTACCTAAGAAGGTGATCGCAATGGGTAACGGATCAGCCACTCCAGTGGTTTCAATGACTAAATAGTCAAGCCGATCTTCTCGTTCTAAAACTCGATAAACAGCATCAACTAACCCATCATTAATCGTACAGCAAATACAACCATTACTCAACTCCACCATGTCTTCATCCAAAGAAACGAGAAGCTGGGAGTCAATATTGATATCTCCAAACTCATTGACTAAAACAGCGACTTTTAAATTCTGCTTATTTTCGAGAACTTGATTAACTAAGGTGGTTTTGCCACTCCCCAGAAATCCGGTAATAATCGTGACAGGCATCCCTCGTTTGGGAAGGTTTACTATTTCCGATTCAGTTTGTTTTGTTGTCTGTATCATGGTTATCTTTTAGTATGAGAGTCTCGGTTGGTGTAACTACAATTAGAACTGGGAGTTTTTTTAAGTCTTTGTTGGGCGCTTGGATGAATTCCTGTTGAATGCATAACCGATCGCAGCCAATTCTATCTAGAAGAATTCCTTGGCTCATTGCCCCTGTATAAATTTCCAGTTGAGCCTCAGAACAAGCTTCAAATAAGAGATGTTGCCGAGGAAATACGACTCGCTCAAAGTACCAATTAGGAATATTGACAATCCGCACAACCTGAACTTGTCTCGTCTGATTGAAATAGCCACATAAAATTTTCGATGGGAAGTCTGGGGGCAAAGCATCAAGAATTTGAGTCATCGTTATAATTGCTTTGTTTAATCAACGTCTAGATTGAGATAGATGTTGCGTCAGAGTTCCTGACAATTTCTCGTTCAATTCACTCACTGTTCGAGGAACAGACGTATGTTCTGAACGACAAAAGTGCTTGAGTAAGGCTTGCCAGATTTGCCATACGGTTGGCAAACCTAGTTGTAACTCTTCAATTAATTCCCGTTGCGAAAAAACCGCTTCCGCCTCACCTTCTATAACCAATTGTCCTTGATGGAGAACCAAGAACCAATCTGCCCATTGATAGGCAATATCTAAGTCATGGGTTGCCAAAACAACCGTGGTTCCTGACTCATGAATTCGATCTAATTCCTGCATAAAATTCTGAGTTTGCCTCCTATCTAAATAAGCCGTCGGTTCGTCTAAAAGGAGTAATTTTGGCTTCAACGCCATCACACCCGCTAAAGCAACGCGCCGCTTTTGTCCTAAGCTGAGATGATGTAGGGGTAGGTTGACTAATTCCTGCAAAACAAAGTCCGCGATCGCGTCATCAAGTCTCTGTTCAAATTCGGCTTTGGGTAATTGTAAGTTAGCTAAACCATAAGCGATATCCTCTATCACTGTTCCGGCGACTAATTGTTGTTCAGGATCTTGAAAGGCTAAGCCAATTCGTTGTCGCCATTGATTTAGAGATTTGCGGTTGTATTTTAATTCTTCGTTTTTCCAGTAGATTTTTCCTTGCTGAACTTTATGTAACCCATCTATCAACAGGAATAGGGTAGATTTCCCCGATCCATTTTGACCAATAATCGCCGTTTTTTTCTGTTGAAAAACTCTCAGGTTTAATCCCCGAAACAAAGGATTATCTTGACCTGGATAAGTATAAACGATGTCTTTGAGTTGTAGCAATGTATGGGTCATAGATGGGGGATAGGGTAAAAAGGGCTGAATCAACAGTTTTTCTAGTTAATTTTCAGATAAATATCTAATCCTGACAAACTTAAACACCCAATCATTCCTTCTAAGGCATAGCGCTGGGAATAGTTCCGATGTTGCCCATTAAACCAATAGAATCTATCGGTAAATCCTCTAACGGCTAACCCTACACAAAATTGCTGATAGCGAATTATTGTCCGTTGCAGCAATTGACTAACGAGCAAACTTGTACTCTTAACCGCTAATTTCCATGTGCGATATCCTCCTCTCGCTTGTTGTGCTAATCGTAACTCAATCACGGTGTTGATCAGCATAAAAACAAAGCGGTACATTAACATCAGCAAATCACCGATCGTTTCGGGGAGTTGACAACGACGTAGGGTTTGCACAATTTCGAGAAATGGAATAGTCAGCAGCATAAAAAGTAAGCATGAGATACAAGCCAAAGATCGGATAATAATTTTGACCCCTTCTTGCCAGCCACTGTGACTGAGATAGAAATATAATCCTCCTAACTTAATACCTCCGAGTTGATCACTGGCAACTAAATCGATTTGGTTCGCCCCTATTATATTAATCATTAATGCAGGCAAACCCATCCCCAAAAATAGACTACTTACCCCTAGAAGCTTTAAATAAGATTGGATAGGAATTTTGGCATAACCGATTGTCCAAATTGCCAGCCAGAGACTAATCAAAACTTGAGTTAGAGGGGAAGCGATGAGAGCAATTCCTAAAACGACTAACGCAAACAGTAATTTTTGCTCTGGGGGTAGGGTTCTCAGGTTATTTTTATAAGAAAGCGTATCAATGGGGAGAGTCATGATCTCATTTAATTAGGGTTTGCTGAATCAGTATTGTGGTGAGTAGAGACGTGACCGTGGAACGTCTGGAAGCCGGGGGAGCAATGGTAAATTTTCCCTGATTTGGTGATGCCCTAATTTTGACAAAATTGACCCGATAAAATGTAAAGAAAACAAATAACAAATGACGAAGTACAAATGACAATTACCGCCGCTAACTTTCATATTTTACACCTACTTAAAGGTAGAATTACGCTCAGTTTTTCCTCGATATAAACCAATCGCGTAACCGATTGTCCCCGCACCAATCCCAGATTGTAAGGCAAATAACAGCGATTCAGTTTCACCACCTGGAGGTACTAACAAAGGTTCAAACCACGGTTCATACTCAGGCTGAATGTCTCCAATCACGGCTTCGGCTTGTCCATCAGCACCGCTAAATTCAGAATCTCGAATGGTAAGTAAAGGGATAACCGCGAGAAGGATTACGCCTGAAATTAATAACCAATTATTCCAGCTTTTTCTTTGTCGTTTCATAGTGATTTCGGTTTGATCAAGTTTAATACCTGTAATTGCTCTTGGCTATAGGTAACCAGCCAATTCCAAACTAACACCGTTAACAATCCTTCACTAATCGCCAGGGGAATTTGGGTGACAGCGAAAATGCCAGCAAATTTGATAAATGAGCTTAAAATACCGCCTTCTGGTGCAGGAAATGCCAGGGCTAACTGTAGAGACGTGACCACGTAGGTGATTAAATTAGCTACAGCGGCGGCGAGAAATATGGCAACGGTTTGCCTTCCACTTACTTGCAGCACTAAACGATACAAACCATACGCCACAATCGGACCAACAACTGCCATGGAAAATGCATTAGCGCCTAAGGTTGTCAACCCCCCATGAGCTAATAATAAAGCTTGAAAGAGAAGGACAAAACTTGCCAAAACGGTCATAATTAAGGGACTAAATAATACAGCACCAAGTCCTGTACCTGTCGGATGGGACGAACTACCTGTCACCGAGGGAATTTTTAACGCCGACAAGACAAAGGTAAAAGCACCTGCTAAAGCCAACAGCAGTTTTAATTCGGGATAATCTTTCGTGATCTGATTAAGGGAACGTAGTCCCAGCAAAAAAAAAGGCAGGAAGAGTATCCACCAAAAAATCGCCCAGGTTACGGGTAAAAACCCTTCCATAATGTGCATCGCTTGAGCGGGTGGTGCGGCTAAAATGGTTACAGTTACACTTGTGGCAGTGATTAAACCTAGAGAAATAAGTTGTTTTCGTTTCATGGATATTCTCAAAAATTAGGATTTATCTAGCAAGTTTTGAATGTCAATTTGTTCTAGTTCTGCAATAGGTTTGTGGATTTTATACTGTCGCTGGGGTTTGTCCAAGATGGCAATAACGGTTTCAATGGGTGGACATCCCGGTTCAGTACAGCGCAGTTGACTCAGAGACACGGAAATTTTTGCATTAATCTCTAAAACATCATAAATCCACTGTTTAACTTGCTGGATTTTTTCGGGATGCGTTTGTTTATCAGTACGAGAAAATAAATCCATTACTATTGTCAGTTATTGATTGTTTATTCTCTTCGCCAGATTTTTAGACACGCCATGGCGCGTCTCTACATGTACATACTTCTTATTCAGCAAACTTTCATTAACCAAATCCTTTACCCCGCTGGGATTCTGACCAAACCAAAACCTCCCCATTTTGACCGCCAGCCGCCAATTGACGTCCCCCAGGATGCCAAGCCAAACAAGAAAAACCCTGGGTAGCACCGTTTAAGATTTGGGCAATTTGCTTGGCTTTTTGCCACAGACAAATCCAGCCATCATTACTCGCTGACGCTAACAGTAAACTCTTGGGTTGAAAGGCGATATCCTGGATAATTTCAGTATGCAGATCTAAAACCCGTGCATCCCAACCCTGACGATCATCCGTTTGTTTTTTCCAGATCACAATCCCCTCACCACTGGAAGCAGCTAACAATGGTGCAGTATTTGACATGGATTTTGACCATCTCAAGTTGCGAATTTTGCCAGGAAATCCCCGCATCACCCAAGGATGAGGATTACCCCATTGGACGACTGTAATCGTTAAGTCGAGATTACCAGAAGCGAGATACTTGCCATCCGGTGACCAAGCAATCGCCACACTCGCCGCCGGCATATTGATAAGATAAGGGTCATCATCCCAATTTCGGCTATCCCAAACCTTAGCACCCTGATCACCCGCGATCGCTAAATGTTGTCCTTGAGGATGCCAAGTCATTCCCAATACTGAGGACGAGTCAAACGGTAATGTAACAATCGTTTCTTGTTCAGCCGCATCCCAGACTTGGACATAACGCCCCAAACTAAATGCCAATTGGTTAGCCGTGGGACTCCAACGCAGGTGGTCAACCCATTTGGGGGCATTCTTGAGAGTCGTGATCCGTTGAAGTTGGGGCTTCACCTGCCAAATTCTCACCCCACCATCTTGTCCTCCGGCTGCCAAAAATTGCCCATCAGGGGAAAAGTCCAGACCATCAATCGACTGTTCACCTGTGTCTTCGGAACCGAGAATTAAACGTGAGTCACCATTCCCGCCATCCCACAGCAGAACCTCCCCCGCCGCTGAACTTACCGCTAAACACCCATCAACTGACCAAGCCACAGCCGTGACATACTCCGAGAGTTGCCCACGCCACTGTTGTTCTAGTAAATTTTTCTGGGTAATCCCTAAACCAGACACGCTCTAAAGTCCTCTCTCAGCTTCGCTTCCTCTAAATTGCGACCAATAAACACCAGTTCGCTTTTCCGGGGTTCTCCAGGTTTCCAAGCGCGATCGCCTCGACCATCAAACAACATGTGTACCCCTTGAAAGACAAACCGTTGGTCTTCTCCAGCCATGTTGATAATTCCCTTCATCCGGAAAATATCAGGACCCTGGGTTTGTAACAATTGCGAGAGCCAATTATTCAGTTTTTCCCCATCTACAGGTTTTGATTCAACCAAGGCAAAGGAATGAACCGACTGATCATGTTCATGAGCATCTTCGCTGAGGAAGTTAGGATCAATCTCCAAAGCACGGTTGAGGTCAAAGGCTTTCACACCCAATAACGCCTCCATGCCTAACTCAGAGTTTTGGGTGCGGTAAATTTTTGCTAGAGCATTCATCCCCCGTATTCGCTTCTCCAACTCATCTAACTCATCCGGGGAAACTAAATCTGTCTTGTTCAGCAAAATTACATCAGCAAAAGCAATCTGTTCTTGCGCCTCATCTGCTTCCCAATGCTGCCAAATATGCTTGGCATCCACCACTGTTACCACGGCATCTAAAAGCAGTTGCTGCCGCATATCTTCATCAATAAAAAAGGTTTGAATCACGGGGGCGGGGTCAGCCAGTCCAGTGGTTTCTATCACCAGATGGTCAAACTTGTTACGCCGCTTAATTAGGTTCCCGATAATCCGCATCAAATCCCCTCGGACGGTACAGCAAATGCACCCGTTGTTCATCTCAAAGATTTCTTCATCGGTATCAATCACTAATTGGTTATCAATACCAACTTCTCCAAACTCGTTGACGATGACGGCGACTTTCTTGCCATGTTCATAAGTAAGGATGTGGTTGAGTAGGGTGGTTTTCCCTGCGCCGAGATAGCCGGTGAGAACAGTAACCGGAATGGTACTGGAGGCTTGAACTGTTACCATACGACATTAAAATGATTATCATTCTCATATATTAAACGTTTTTGCCCTAGGCGACAATCCCTTTCACCCAAATAATGTAGAGACGTAGCATGCTACGTCTCTACAGATGGCACGTCTCTAGAATTCAAAGATAGTGCGAAGCGTCCCCACCCAAATCGTGTCATTGTTATCATCGTGTTCTGGGTTAAGAATCACGAACACCCCCGGATTAATCGCGATATTATCCGTGAGTTGATAACGATACTGAGCTTCCAGATGCCAAGACGTATCATCATCCTCAAAACCGCCATCATTATCCGTCACCTTCGGCGGTTGTCCGACAACAAACCCCAGCAAACTCCCCTCTGAACCAAAATCAGGCAATGCCAGCGTCACTGCCCAGTTAAAAATAATGGCGTCATCGCCCTCATCCACTAAGACACCATTATTGAAACCATTATCTTGAGCATGAGCCAGGGTTAAACCGCCCCAACCCGACAGCGTAAAAGCGGGACTGAGACGCAAACTCGCAGAAAGCCCAAACTGATCCGCTGACGTTGCAGTATCTTCCCCAAATGGCACATTTGCCAATTCACTCCCCGTTTCCCCAGAAACCACCACCTGTCCCCCAGGATAATAGGAACGCACATAAGTCAGACCCAAACGCAAACCTTCGCTCGGCTCAATCCCCAGTTGGGCGATGGCAGCATAGCTACCATTAAACAATCCGTTTTTCTGACTCGGATCATTAGCATTGGGAGCCAGATAACCCACGGATAAATTAAGTGCCGAATTGAAGTTATAGGTCATACTAGCACCTGTACCTTCAAGTCCCTGATAATAAATCGGATTAAAACGCCCGAAACGAGAAATCGCCCCCGTAAGTTCTTCCGAGAAAAACTCATTATAGTTGGCAAAGTTCTCATTAAACTCACCACCAACGGCATCAATAATAAAGGAAAGTTTCGCATCTTTAACGGCACCATGCCCATGTCCATGTCCATGTCCATGTTCCTCTTCTTCCTGATTATGTGACGCTGCCATTTCTCCCAGAGAGAAGCGATAAAATAACTTACCAATCGCTACATCATTATCATTGCCTTCATCAAAAGCGAGACGGGTCATGCTAGTTCCGGTAATATTGGGATTATCTCCTTCACCCGGACCAAAAGGAACCGTATTCAATGCATCCAAACGAGTCAGCAACAAGTCCTCCCCTGTAAAACTCGTCTCCAAAAATAGACGCACTCGGTTGTCGAAAACCACTTCATCTTCCAAATCTTCTCCACTACCATCTGCCTTTTCATCCCCAAACACACTACTCAGGGCAAAGCTGACTTCTCCGCGAAGTTTGGTCGTTGTGGAAAACTGATGATCCTCTAAAAAAGCGACTCGACCTTCCAAATTATCGACTCGCGCCCCTAGAGTTGCCAATTCCGCCTCAAATTCTTGCACCAACCGTCGCAAAGTTGCCAAATCACTCCCCTCCAGTTCGCCATTAGGGAGTAAACGCTCAATTTGCTGCAGGCACGCATTCAAACCAGCGGCAAACTCAAATCGGGTTAACGCTCGATTCCCGCGATAGCTGCCATCGGGATAGCCAGCGATACAGCCATAGCGTTCCACCAGACTGCGTAAGGCTTCATACGCCCAATCACCAGGGGAAACATCTCGTAACTGAGAGACACTGGTAACTTGCTCAAGAGCGTTCGTCTGACTGATGGGGTTGTACCCCTCAATTTGTGCCAAAGCATTTGGGGCTGCACAGACTGCCCAAGTACCACCCAACACCACTGGGTTAACGATTAAAGACTGCCACCACATTTTTGCCATAGTCATTCCTCACACCCTATTCAGTTCAAGGTCTTGCCCGATCACCTATCGGTGACTCGGCATCACAATTATGATAATCATTATCATAAGAACGATTATCGTTATTGTAAATCCCGGGTCTGATTTTTCATGACAAACCATTCGGCATCCTTACCCGCGAACATTGACATTGCTATTGTTGGCGCAGGTCCCCAGGCTCTATCCCTAGTCACTCACCTGCTGCAAAAGCGTAAGACAATGAAGGATAGGTTTTGGGTGTTTGACGCCAGTGGCAGATGGATGAATCGGTGGTTCCATCAATTTGCCGCCCTAGAAATCCCTCATCTGAGATCCCCTGCGGTACACCATCCCCACCCCAACCCCTATGCGCTGCGCTCTTTTGCCGAAAACCGGGAGTCGGAATTTTTTCCGCCATACGATCTTCCCGGAACGCAGCTATTTGAGGAGTTTTGTCAGGATGTTATCCATCAGTGGGGCTTGCCGGATAAGCTGGTTCGGGCTGATGTGAGTAGCATTGAGCCAACCACGGTTTTCAAACGCCCTCGATTTCGTCTGGAGTTGTCCAATGGGCAGTCAGTCATCGCTCGTCGGGTGGTTCTGGCTACAGGTGCGGGGAGAAAGATTGTACCGGATTGGGTGGATACGATTGCATCGGCTTATCCCAGTGACCGATTATGCCATGCTCAAAGCGTCGATTTACGCAACGTGCCGATAGCCGATGAGCAGGTGTTGATTATTGGGGGTGGGTTGACGAGTGGACATTTAGCCGTGGGTGCAGCAGCACGGGGAGCGAAGGTGATGTTAATGTCACGGCGCCGACTCCAGGAAAAATGGTTTGATGCTGAACCGGGTTGGTTGGGACCAAAGTATCTCAAGGACTTTTGGGCTGAACCGGATTGGCAGAAGCGGTGGGAGATGATTCAGGGGGCGCGAAATGGGGGATCAATGACGCCGAAAATGATGTTTCAGTTACGCCGCCTGGAAAGGCAAGGTATGCTGAGGTTTTATCCAGAATGCCAGGTGGTTGAGGCTCGGTGGCAGGATAACCAGTGGCAGGTTGACTGTGATGATGGTCAAGGGTATGAATGTCAACGCATTTGGTATGCCACTGGAACTGGCTTTGATGCCACCGTTGACCCGTTACTGAAGGATGTTATTGATGCATATCCGATACCTCTTGTCAAGGGTATGCCCGTTTTAGATGAGCATCTGCGTTGGTCAGGTTGTGAGTTATTCGTGATGGGAGGTTTAGCCGCCCTACAGATAGGACCTGTGGCACGGAACCTGTACGGTGGTAAACTGGCGAGCGATCGCATCGTACCCGCCTTAACCAAACCGACGCTTTACCCTTCCTCTTCAGGCTGATTATCACCTGTCATTACTTTGAACGGAGTACAGGTTCCGCCCAAACCTTCCGCGATCGCACAGGTATTGTGTGTAATCATTCCGATATAGGTTGCCGTGTCACTATTTGCCGCACCTAGACTGCCAACAAACAGTTTTTGTTCAGAAACCTTGACATTCGCTTCCCTCGCAACAGTCTCAATCGCGGTGGAATTAGTTGTAGTTTCCACAAAAATCGTGGGAACCTTGGCTTGTTCAATGGTTCCTACCAATTCCTTTACCCGTGCGGCTGAGGGGGTTTCTTCGGTACTGAGTCCTTGTAACGATTCCGCCGCTTCAAATCCATAAGCGTTGACATAATAAGCTAAGGCGTCATGAGTGGTGACAATTTTACGTTTTCCTGAGGGAATTGTTGCCACTTGTGCGTTGACCCAGGTATCTAACTGGTCAAGTTGGGTGGTTAACTGTTGGACATTTTCCGCATAAAAGTCAGCCTGATCTGGATTAATCTTTGTCAGTTGGTTACCAATGACATCAACTATTGCCATGCTGTTTTGCACATCATGCCAAACATGGGGATCGGGAACGTTTTCTCCCTTATCGGCTCCATGGTTTTCTTCATGATCTGAGTGTTCAACCTGTTCCTTTTCCCCGTGATCATGGTGATCTCCATTATGGTTATGGTGATGTGCTTCTCCCGTTAGGGGATTGGGGACAGCTTCCTCAAATACAGCCACAATAGGGGCTGATGTATTGCTGGCTTCAATTAATCCTTCAACACCGGGTTCCCCATCATAGCCACCATAAAGGATCAGTTGTGCGGTTTCAACAGCTTTGCGATCCGATGGGGTTGATCGGTAGGTGTGAGGATCTTGGTTCGGATCTAATAAACAGTTGACTTGAATGGTGTCTTGGGCAATTTCTGCGGTTAAATCGCAAAGAACGCGATGAGACACCACTACACTGGGTTTCTCACCTGATGTCCCATCCTCTGTTGGTGAAACCGTTGTCTGGTTGGTTTGAACACACCCTGTCAGTGCGATCGCTAATGCCAACACCTTACTATTCCAGCCGTTCAAGGTTTGGCTGAATACATACTTTAGCATAGTCAAGCTCCTGAAACCGAGAGACAATTATAATGATAATCATTCTAGTATTAGAGTTGAAACGGATGCCTACAGCTATATCCCCTATACGGCTAGCAGGGAGTTCTCATGTATTTTCCTCTCCCCCAGCTTCCAGACGTGCCATGGCACGTCTCTACATTGCTCCCCCAGCTTCCCTATCCCTTCTCAAAGCGTGAAATCATGGCAATCATTATCCGATAAGCTGAAAGCAGAATTTGTTAATGGTAGTCATTCTCACAGACAGGTTGTAATGCTCGAAGTTCATGATTTGGCGGTCAACTACCGAAATACCTGGGCAATCTCCGGTGTTTCCTTTTCCATCCAACCGGGACAGTTAACGGTACTGTTGGGACCTAACGGTGCTGGCAAAAGTACGATTATTAAGGCGATTCTGGGACTCATTCCCCTCACCAGAGGAGAAGCAACCTTTCACGACAAACCCCTGAAAAGTCAACGGAAACGAGTCGCCTATGTACCACAGCGCACCCAAATTGATTGGAATTATCCGGTTACAGTCTGGAATGTCGTGATGATGGGGCGCACTATCCACACAGGTTGGTTTAAACATCCGTCTCGTCAATCCCAGGAGATTGTTCAGGATGCATTAGAACGGGTGGGCTTGTTTGAGTATCGTTATCGTCAAATTGGTGAACTTTCTGGAGGACAACAACAACGAGTATTTTTAGCTAGGGCACTGGCGCAACAGGCGGAGTTATTTTTTTTTGATGAGCCGTTTGCTGGCATTGATCAAAAGACGGAAGAGATTATTTTTGAGATTTTTCAAGACTTAAAGTTTCAAAATAAAATTCTATTGGTTATTAGTCACGATCTGGGAGAAACTTTGGCACAGTATGATCAGGTATTATTGTTAAACAAAGAATTAATCGCCGTGGGTTCAAAGTCAGAAGTATTGACGACTGAAAATCTTAAAAAAGCCTATGGGAGACTCATGAGCCTTGTTGTCGCCTAATCTCAAAGCAGTAGGAGTGGGTTTAGCTACTGTAGGGGCGGGTTTAGCCATTAAAGCTTGCGTATGACTGATAGCTGAAAAACAAAACCCGCCCTGGCTTGTGACTCACCGAAACCTGCCCTAATTTGATGCTTAAGTTGCCAATTATAGCAATCATTAAACATCAACATTCGGAAAGAATAAAGGTAGCATAATACAGATTTTTATGAAATATTAATAGTAAATAATAAATCAAAAATAAGTGAGGTGGATAGGATGTGGGATTGGTTAATTGAACCGCTGCAGTGGGGATATATGCGGGATGCCATAGCGATTGCGGTGTTGCTGGGAATTTTAGGGGCGGTTGTGGGGAGTTATTTGATTGTGCAACAGATGATCATGATCGCTCATGTGATCGCCCATGCTGTTTTACCGGGATTATCCATCGCCTTTTTTGTGGGAGAGCAATTTCTGTCTTTGGGGGCATTTATTGCTGGGACATTGAGCGCTTTAGTGGTGGCTGGTATTCATCAGCGATCGCGAGTGAAAGTTGATGCAGCGATGGCGTTAACTTTAACCAGTTTTTTAGGCTTGGGAGTCATCCTAATTACCCTCTTAGAAACAAATCAATTTGACCTCAGTTCTATTCTCTTCGGCGATATTTTAGGCGTCAGAACCAGCGATGTCTGGCATACACTAATCATTACCGTAATTATTTTACTGTTAACCAAACTGTTTTACAAAGAACTCCTTTTCTACACCTTTGACCCCCTCGGCGCTCAAGCCAGTGGTTTACCCGTCACCACCATGTATTTCGGCTTTGTCTGCGCCATTACCTTGACGATTGTCGCCAGTATGCAAACCGTGGGTGTGCTGCTGGTTATCTCCCTCCTGGTTGGTCCTGCCATTACTGCCTATCTTTTAGTCAAAGAATTGCATCAAATGATGGGATTAGGGGCAATAATTGGTGTAATGGCGGGTGTTACGGGTATGTATTTAAGCTATCACCTGGATTTGCCATCAGGACCCGCGATCGTCATGGTTGTCTTTAGTTTCTTTATTCTGGCATTTCTATTCAGTCCCACCCAGGGAATTTTAACCGAACCCGGAACCCTCCGTTGGATTGCCAAAATCCTGCAACCCCTCAAACTCTGGAAACGCTGAGTCTCTCCCTGTTTTAACCGCTAACTGGGTGTTCTATAAGTTATAATCCAGTCCGCGCAGGCGGACTTTGTTTGTGTAGCAGCGATTTCAATCGCCATGACAAAAAAGGGTTTTCAAAGCGGATTTGGTATGAAATATATCTATCGACTGACTCAAGGTAGTGTCATATCCTCCTTTAGCTTGGCGTCAGCGATAACGGCGAATTGGTAAGTTTGTGAAAGATACAAGAAAGCCTTAAACCTTAGAAAAACATTCAATATCAGTAAAGGAGGACAACTCTACATGGATAGTAATAAGCAATTTTTGGATAAAAATAATCAACCGATTGAACCTACTGCCAATCAACCCGATGAATTTTCGTCCAATAAAGACAATCAAGATAATCAAGATAATCAAGGCAAGGGTTTAGTCGGCGCTGGCGTAGCTGGCGCAGCCGTTGGTGCTGTAGTTGGTAGTCAAGTGGCTGGCAAACGAGGCGCAGTTGTAGGTGCTGTCACAGGTGCAGTAGCTGGTGGTTTGACGGCTAAGGCTACCCCGGAAGATGCACCGGATAAACTCAAAGGTGCTGCGGAAAAGGCAGCCGATAAAGTGCAAGGTGCGGCGGAACAAGCCAAGCCAGCGATTGAAAGTGCTGCTAACCAAGCCAAAAGTGCTGCGGAAAAAGCAGCCGACAGGATTCAAGATGCGGCTGAGAATGCTAAACCAGCTATTGAAAGTCAAGCCGACAAAGCCAAAAGTGCTGCGGTTAAGACAGCCGACAGGATTCAAGATGCGGCTGAGAATGCTAAACCTTCTCTCCAGAGTAAAGCCGATCAAGCCAAAAATGCGGCGATGGGTGCAGCCGATAACGTTCAAGACAAGGCAGAGAAAGCAAAGCCATCGAATCAAAATAATCAAGATGGCGAGGTAGAGACAGAACAAGAACGTATTATTGTGGAACCCGATCCAACTGCGGTAGTCGTGGCAAAACCTGTCACTGCTGTGGGAAAAAACGTCGCAGAAACGGAAGTGACGCAGGTTGAGGTTAAGCCAGAAACACCTGAAATACCTGAAGTTGACAAGCGAACATCCTTCAGAAAGAATACCGAACGGTAAAATAAAGATTCCTAATACCAAGTTGTGTTCCGACGTGTCATATTAACGCTTTGAGAGGCAACTTGGTACTACAAACTCATTCGTGTTGTACCTAACTTCGACGAATGACAAATGTTTAGGCACATCAGGGTGAGCTCAGAAAGGATAGTAGTAAAACCCGCCCCTACAACTGTCATAACTTTTCCCATCTTACCATCCCGTTGAATCCAAATTTTACCATCAATAATCTGAACATGGGTAAGGCAGCCGTGGACTTGCATCTACCATTCCAAGCCAGATCCCCTACTCCTCCAAGAAATTGGGGATCTATGTACCTCACCTACCACCAAAAGCGCTGTCAAATTAAGGACTTTCGTCTGTTCGATCCAACGAAGTGCTAGACTTGATTTCGGGAGCAATGGCTTGATTGTCCTGCATAACCCTAATCAGAAATCGCAGAGCTTCATTGACTGCCTCAGCATTAGGAAACATCTCTGCAACATCAGGATCTAAGCGTACAGTTTTCCCGGCAAAACTTTTTCGTCCAGAACCCAACTTTCTGACTCGTAAACTCTTTAAGTCGTATTCTGCTCGCAGATCATCTTCCATATCTGGCTTAACCCTCTTCATAAGCTTCTCGTTCAGCTTGTGTTACAACTCTTGCACTAATCAGACGAATCAAATCTCCTCTTTCTGTATACGATACAATGAGTAAACGTCCCCGGTTTGATTCTCCAACAATAAGATAACGCTCCTCATCCTCAGAATGATCGGGATCGTAGAAGTCAACATAAAGCGGATCATCAAAAACGGTTTTGGCTTCCTCAAATGAAACTCGGTGCTTTGACAAATAAATTTATTGCCGCTTTGTTATCGTCCCAGTCAAAATTCATAGGATGATTATAACATCAAGTATTTGAAGGAATTTTTCGTGCGATCGCCCATCGCCGTAGGTTGGGTTGACGTGCCGAAACCCAACATCCACTCCCATCCAACATCAATGCCAAATTTAGCGATCGCTCTTCAATCAAGTCTAAGGCGATCGCATGTCAATAATGGCGAAATCCTTGTCGTAGTGTGAGCATCTTGCTCACGACTAATACCCAATTTAAATGCATGACAGCTGAAGCACATTAGGGTGAAGCCTTCGCTACTATCAAAAACCACGCGATCGCGAACGGGTAATACTGCCAACGTTGACTCATCAACCAGTAAATACGACGGCGTTGACGCCAACTGTTTCAACCTAGTTGTATCCGCCGGAATAACTTGGCGATCGCTATAAAAATCTAAACTGGGACGCCGATAACCATAAGACGTATAAACCACAGTTTCTGGGGAAGTATGTTCCTGAATCAACTCGGCAACTGGTTTCACCGCAAAGGCTTCATTTAATTCCCAAACCCAGGATGTAGACATCATTAATAATAACAACGCCACGTAAGTTCCACCCAATAAAATCGGGATAAATTGACGATTATCCTGGTAAACCTGCCAAGCCGCTAAACCCATTGTTAACGCCACAACCACGCCCATCATAATCAACACAGGCTGCGGATCTGCCAGGATAAAATAAACACATCCCCCCACCCCTGCAACTGCCATTAACCCCAAAAGCCAGACTAAAATCTGGTGGTAATGCTTGCTTTTTTGCCACAACTGTGTTAGATATATGCCAACAGCTAGGGCAAAAAAGGGATACAGCGGCATAATGTACCAAGGCAACTTGGTTCCCATTAGGGAAATCGCCCCCAGATAGCCAATCGTACCAATCAGTACCAGTTTGCCCCAACTCCTTTGACGATGATGCCAAGCTAGCGCCAATCCGCTAAACCAAAATAGGAACCAGGGAAAACTGTATTTAAGTAATTCCAGGAAATAATACCAAGGCGCACCTTGATTTCCCTCCACAGACTCCGAGATGCGGTTCAACCCCTGCGCCTGAAAATGCACCTGCCAAAAGGTTTCGCTATAATATTGCCACTGAGCAGCATACCACGCGATCGCAGGTGTACTTCCCAAGAGAATACCTAGCCAAAAATAGGGACTCTTTAACTGCGCCCATTGTTTATCAGCTAAGAGAAACCCAAACGCGATCGCACCCAGGAGGATCACCAAAATCCCTTTAGTTAACGTAATCAATCCCAGGCTAATCCCAATCCCAACCGCCCAACGCTTATCCTGACGCGCTTTCAGCAGACATACCAGCAATAGTAGAAAAAATGACACCACTGTACCATCCAGCATCGCCAGACGCCCATGACGCACTACAGGTAACAACGTCAAGTAAACGCTAGCCGCCAATACAGCAGGTAAACGTTGGGCAAAAACATCTCGCCCTAACAAATAGAGTAGTGGAACCCCACAAGCGGAGAAAAACGCTCCTGGTAGGCGGGTGGTAAATTCTCCGATCCCCCAAAATTTATACGACAGAGCAATTAACCAATCCATTAACGGGGGTTTGAGTAGATAGGGTTCCCCCTGAAGTGTCGGATGCAGCCAGTTCCCGGTGCGGTAAATCTCTCTGGCAATCAGGGCGCGAGTTCCTTCATCCCAATCTCGTAGCGGTACATTTCCGAGAGAAATACTTCCCAGGAAAAAGGCGGCTAAGAAAAAACCGATTAGCCAATGGTTGTTAGTGAAATTCAGTCGTCGTTTTGCCATTTATCATTGGTTCTTTTTGACACTCACCGCCCTATAAGGACGGTGATTCTTTCATCGTAGGGATTCCCATGAATTTACCCTCAGAAAGCATCTTGACCGTGTGTCCCACGGCTGCAAGTCCTCTTATACAGACTATTTGTGCGGCTGCTACATCTCT
>NZ_JAVKBY010000136.1:0-15913 GCF_040222985.1 Coleofasciculus sp. F4-SAH-05 | reverse complement strand
TAGATGACAGAGCAACAAACTGGCGTCGTATTTGTAGGTGTCTTGACTCAAAAAACGGAGTACAAAAGTACTTAGACTGGTCAACTAGGGCTTTCTTTCAAGCCCCCACTGTACCCGTAGGGTCAGTGGTGGGTTGTTGACAGTGGCATTCAGGGCAACAATGGACTCGATCAGAGAGTTCTTTTCTCGCTGTGATTCGGCAATTTGGGCAAGTTTGAGAAGTCCCTTTATGGTCTACTTCTCCAACAAATACTCCTCGCTTCTTACCGACAAACTTGACAATAGAGCGAAACTGACCAAACCCTGCATCAATTGTATGCTTTCCCAAAAAACCCTTCGCCATAATACGGAAATCAATGTCCTCGACAAAGATAGTATCCGCCATGTCGCAAAGCTTATGGGCAAGTTTATATTGATAATCCTTCCGCTTGAAAGCGATATGATTATGCTGCAACTCTACCTTTTTTCTAGCTTTCTCGTAGTTCTTGGAACGCTTCTGTTTCTTCGCTAACCGACGTTGTAGCACTTTAAGCCGACTTTGTTCGGTTTTGAAGAATTTGCGTCCAGGCTCAGAGTAGCCATCGCTGGTTGCCAAGTAGGAAAGCAGTCCCACATCAACTCCAATGGCATGACCATGAGGGGAAGGTTCTGGAATCTCGACATCTGAGTACAGACAGATAACTGCAAACCATCCCATCGCCTTTTTGACCATCCGCACTTGTTTGACTACAAACCCGTCAGGGATAGGTCGATGCAGGTTGATTTCGACTTTCCCTAATTTGGGAAGTTGAATATGCCAACCTGTAATCGGGTTGGTTTTGAACTGCGGGAATACCATCGACTTCATTTGTCCTACTTTCTTGAAGCGAGGAAAACCATATCCCCTCTGCCTGAAAAAGTCCCAAGCGTCATGCAACCTTCTAATGTTAGTCTGCAAAACTTGGGAGGGAACAGATTTGAGCCGAGGAAATTCTTTCTTGGCTGATGGTAGATTGTTTTGTTGTTGGTGGTAACTAGGGAATGGGTAGTCAGCACTCATAATGTACTCAGATTCCAAGCTACACCGATCTATTGGACACTTGCGAGAAGCAATCCAATCCTTGAGTTCCCGTAACCCATAGTTATAGGACACCCGCAGCGTTTCCAACCACTCATCGAGAAGTTGGGTTTGCTGTTGGTCGGGTTTGATACGGTAGGTGTAGTTTAGAATCATGACTAGATTCTACCACTCTTTTCTCAAAATGGTAAACGTCAATTTAGGGGGCATCGAACCCCGCTCAATTGACTTGGGGAGTGAAGGCATCCCAACGCCAAATCAGAGATTATGGCGTAGGACTTATAGCTCCCCAAACCCCTCGTCAGTTAAGTAGGCGAGGAATGGAGCGATTAATTAGCATCATGAGTAAGCAACTGCTGTATAGTGCCAAAATAACTCTTATGATAAGTATTGTCTTGTAAGTAATCCCTGAGTGTTTTCACCGTTATGGGCATAGAACTACCCGTTTGATTAGAAGCGAGTGTATACTAAGGGCTTACTTTTGACAAGCTCCGGTGGTAGGAAATGTTAGGCGATCGCGGGGTAAGCTAGCCGTTTGCTTGGGGTTTCGGTCTCAACCCGCAAGAGTTAAAGACTGATACCTCAACGAGGGTCGATTTTAGCGTTTCCCGACAAACCCTAAAGTTGTGATGGAGAGTAGATCCAATGAACAATATTTTTAACAAGCTGCGAGATTTTGTGGTCGGTCCCAATGATCCCGAATATGAGTATGAATACGAGGACGTGGATGGAGAGACGTATCAAAATCTATATCAGCAAGAACCACCTATGCCAGCGCCAGCGGAGGAAGAACGTCCTCCTCGACGTCGGGTTCGGGAACGTCCCGTTGTAGGATCGGATTCAGGAATGGGAGCGGTAAATATGAACAATGTGATTGGTATGCCGGGAGCGGTTAACGGGATTTCGGAAGTCGCCGTGATTGAGCCGCGTTCGTTTGAAGAAATGCCCCAGGTGATTCAAGCCCTGAGAGAGCGCAAGTCAGTGGTTTTAAATCTAACCATGATGGACCCTGATCAAGCTCAACGAGCAGTGGATTTTGTCGCCGGCGGAACTTATGCGATCGACGGTCATCAAGAACGCATTGGTGAGAGTATTTTCCTATTTACACCAAGCTGTGTACAAGTAAGCACTCAATCGGGTGTCATTCACGAAGTTGCTGAACAAACTCGTGGGTCACGTTCAGCGCCTCCTCCCAGTTGGACGTCTGAGCCGGAACGTATGGCTCAGTAATTCAATTGAGATTGTCGAAAAGCGAATGTCCGTTCACTAAAGGAAGGGTGGGTGTCTATCAAACTTGGCATAATCGGCGGCGGGGTAATGGGAGAAGCGATCTTATCCCGCCTGATCGCACAGCAAGTTTATCGCCCTGATCAGGTGCTGGTCAGTGATCCTCAAGCCCAGCGACGAGAGGATTTAAGCCAACGCTATGGGGTTAATGTCACCTCAGATAATGGGGTGACGGCGAAAGCTGAGGAGGTTTTACTTTTGGCAATTAAACCTCAAGTGTTTAAGGCGGTAGCGAGTGACTTGGTGTCCAACGATGACAATTATTCCCCAGCTTCGGAAAACCTACCCGTAGTGATTTCGATTTTAGCGGGTGTATCTTTAGGGAAGCTCGAAGCCGCTTTTGAGCATCAGCCAGTCATTCGGGCGATGCCCAATACCCCAGCCACGGTAGGAGCCGGAATAACCGCGATCGCACCTGGAAAAACTGTCACCGCTAATCATCTGGAGGTGGCAAAAACCCTTTTGGGTGCAGTGGGCGAAGTGGTAGAGGTGTCGGAATCCCTCATGGATGCTGTCACCGGATTATCGGGCTCCGGACCTGCTTATGTGGCAGTAATGATTGAAGCCTTAGCTGACGGGGGTGTCGCCGCCGGATTACCTAGAGCGATCGCGTCTAAATTAGCACTTTCGACGGTATGGGGAACAGCACAACTGTTGCAGGATAAACAACTTCACCCCGCTCAGCTTAAAGACCAAGTGACGAGTCCAGGTGGCACTACAATTGCGGGAGTGGCTGAATTAGAGCGTTCTGGTTTCCGTTCGGCACTGATAGAAGCGGTACAAGCCGCTTATCGGCGCTCTCAACAACTGGGCTAATAATCAGGGTAAGCTCATCTAATTGGGTATAAATTATACTTGACAATGAAAGTTGAGTTAACCAACTATTCGGCTCAGGATTGTTGTTTAATCCCGATAGTCGGTAAAATTATTAAAGAATAATTTAGCTCCAGTCATTTACCTAATGCTGAAAAATTATCCGCTCAAGCGCCGGAAATTTATGCAACTTAGCTCCATTGCTCTCGGGAGTAGTATTTTGGCAGCTTGTACCCCGACAAACACGACATCATCCACTTCGGAATCACTGGGAAACCTAGATAAAATTAAATTTAGTCTGAGTTGGAAAGCTGAAGCCGAGTATGGAGGATTCTATCAGGCATTCGCGACCGGAATTTATCGCCAACATGGTCTAGATGTCACGATTCAACCAGCAAGTCCTCAAACCAATACTACCCAATTACTCATGGGAGGTGTGGTTGATTTTAGTATGGGAAGTGGGGTTAATGCCATCCAAGCCATACAACAAGGAATTCCCAAAGTCACAGTTGCCGCTATTTTCCAAAAAGAAATAAAAGTTTTATTAACTCACCCCGGAGTAGGGAATGACTCCTTTGCTGATTTAAAAGGTAAACCAATTTTTATCAGTCCTGGCTCAATTTATTGGCCCTTTTTGAAGGCAAAGTATGGCTTCACTGATGCTCAAATACGACCGTACAACTTCAATGTTAGTCCATTTTTAGTCGATCAGAATTCAGCGCAACAAGGACTTTTGACATCGGAACCCTACACAATTGAAAAAGAAGGAGGATTTAAACCCAATATTTTACTTTTAGCCGATGTTGGATACAATCCTTATACATTTACGATCGAAACGACGAAGAAGTTAGTCGAAACCAATCCAGATTTAGTCCAGCGGTTTGTGGATGCGTCAATTAAGGGATGGTATAGCTATCTAGAAAACCCTGAACCTGCCAATCAACTGATTAAACAAGATAATCCCGAAATGACAGATGGCTTAATTGCCTATGGTCTAAATAAGCTCAAAGACTATAATATCATTCTCTCCAGGGATGCCGAAACCCAGGGAATTGGTGCCATGACTGACAAACGCTGGGAAGGCTTATTTAATGAATTAGCGGCAGTGGGAGTCTTCGACGGGAATACAGATTATCAACAGGCTTATACCCTAGAGTTTGTGAATAAAGGACTCGATTATTATTTATCACAGTAATTTATCAACAGGTTAAAATCAAGGGAGCGATGGATTGCTGATGAATTCCCAACCTTTAATTACTCTGAGTCAGGTCAACAAGTTCTTTGAGAATGGAATCCAGGCTTTAAAAAACTTAAATTTGACGATTAGTCCCGGTGAATTTATAAGTTTAGTCGGACCATCGGGATGTGGGAAAAGTACCTTACTCCGCATAATTGCCGGACTGACGACTCAGAATTCAGGAACAATTCAGTGGCGCGATCAGCCAAGTTATTCCCCAGGAAATCCCACAGACCAAGAAAACCTGGCGTTTGTGTTCCAAGAACCGGCACTCATGCCTTGGGCAACTGTCAGGGGCAATGTCCGTTTACCCCTAAAATTGACAGGAATGCCGAAAAAAGACGCCGATTATGCCATTAAGGAAGCTCTCCAATTAGTCGGACTGGAACGCTTTGCCAAATCCTATCCACGTCAGCTTTCGGGTGGGATGAAAATGCGTGTATCAATTGCCAGAGCCCTAGTTACCTCTCCCACAGTCTTGCTTATGGATGAACCCTTTGGTGCATTAGATGATATTACCCGAACTCAGTTAAATGTCGAGTTACTTTCTTTATGGCGTCAACAACATTGGACAATTATTTTTGTCACGCACAATATATATGAAGCCGTTTATCTATCAAACCGGGTAGTGGTGATGGCACCGAGTCCGGGTCGAGTAATCAGCGATATCACCATTGAGGAACCTTATCCACGTTCTGAAGCATTTCGCACCTCCGTAGATTATGTACAATATTGCCAGCAAGTAGCCAGTGAATTATCGAAAGGCATGATGGCTGAAGGCTATATTTAATCGGAAGTTACCTTTAATCACGATTTGAACCGATCGAGGATAATCATATAATCAACATCATGAAAAAGGTTGTCGGGAAAAAACTGCGGTTAAACTATTTATTCTCTCTGGAGTTGATGGCTCCGGTTGTGGTGGGAATCTTGGTTTTACTAGCTTGGGAAATTTCGGTTAAAATAACTAAAATCCCCCCTTACTTATTGCCAAGTCCTAGTCTGATTCTGAAGACATTAATCAGTGATTGGTTATTGTTATTTCCCGCATTGATCGTTACCTTAAAGATTACCGTGGTGGCTTTTGTCACGGCGGCAGTTTTAGGATTATTGATTGCCATGTTAATGGCTCAGAGTAAATGGATTGAAAAAAGCTTATATCCTTATGCGGTAATCCTGCAAACAATGCCGATGGCAGCCATCGCGCCTTTAATTATTATTTGGCTGAGAAACAATACTTTTGTCGCGTTGGTTCTTTGTGCTTGGATTGTCGCTTTTTTCCCGATTATTTCTAATACCACATTCGGTCTTAATAGCGTTGATCGCAACTTGCGCGATCTATTTCGCCTCTATAAAGCCTCTCCTTGGCAAACTATGTTATATTTAAGACTGCCAAGTGCATTACCCTATTTTCTATCCGGCTTACGGATTAGTGGTGGATTATCATTAATTGGTGCCGTGGTGGCTGAATTTGTGGCGGGCACTGGGGGTACTGATTCAGGATTAGCTTATCAAATGCTGATTGCCAGTTACAATCTAGAAATTCCCCGAATGTTTGCGGCTTTAGTGATGATTAGCGGTCTAGGAATCTTGATTTTTATCCTCTTGACGACTGGCTCTAACTTACTGCTAGGTAAATGGCATGAAAGTTCTTTGAGAAGAGACCCCTAGTAAACCCTATTTATCCAGAAACAAGGTTGATCAAAAAATAACAAATTATTTATCGCTAAAATTTATTAATTTTAAATGTTACCAAAAAATAAGATTAATGACATACATGAAAAGGAGTAATCTTCTGGATTGAATAATTACGAGTTCCCGGTTTTCCATCCCCTATTTTATGGACGATGCTGGCAAAGTATTCTTGGATTATTCCCATCTACAACGAAGAAGAAACTCTCCGGGAAATGTATCGTCGGATCAGCGCTGTCGCCGATCGCATGGATGGTCTTGTAGAATTCATTTTAATTAATGATGGCAGTCGCGATCGCTCTCTACAGATTATCCGAGAACTGCACCAGCAGGACAAGCGAGTCTGTTATCTTAGTTTGGCACGTAACTTTGGGCATCAGATGGCGGTAACGGCAGGTCTGAATTTTGCCCGAGGTCAGGTTATTGTCGTCCTAGATGCGGATTTGCAAGATCCACCGGAGTTGATCCCCGATATGGTGGAAAAATGGCGGCAAGGTTATCAAGTGGTGTATGCTCAGCGCATTAAACGTCGTCAGGAACGTTGGTTTAAACGCTTCACTGCTTACGTATTTTATCGTCTCCTCAAGGCTCTAGCCGAGGTGGATATTCCCACAGATACCGGTGATTTTTGTTTAATGGATCGGCAAGTTGTAGATTTGCTCAATGCCATGCCCGAACAAAACCGCTACATTCGAGGCTTGCGATCGTGGGTAGGTTTTCCGCAGACTGCCATTCGGTTTGAACGTGATCCCCGTTTTGCTGGGGATGTCAAATACACATTTCGCAAATCCTTGGCGTTAGCCGTGAACAGTTTAGTCTCCTTCTCTAAAGTACCGTTACGACTATCCACCTATCTCGGATTGCTATCGGCGGCGTTAGCTTTATTCATGTCAGTGTTAGTCCTGTACTGGCGTTTAGCTTCACCTAATTCTCCTCTAACGGGATTTGCCACGATCGCGATCGCCATTTTCTTTCTGGGATCAGTTCAGCTAATCAGTATTGGCATATTAGGGGAATATATTGGGCGAATTTATGAAGAGGTCAAAGCCAGACCCCTTTATACCCTAGCAGAAGTGGGTGGTTTCCCTGATCACTCTAGATCCCCAATCCGTTAATTTTGTCAACACTCTAGACTCAATAAACATTCAAATTGAGTATGCCAAAAAAGTATAACTATAACTTTAGAGTATCTAACAATAGATACTCTATGCCCAAGAAGCACGGCAGTACAGCCTCTGGACAGTGACTGTATTATTATCAAGCTGGGCATTGCTGCGAGCCATGCGTCTCCACAGTAAACTGAACTGGGGAGTTTATGCTGTAACTCTGGCACTGGGATTCTATATTGAGACTCGTAATCTGCCAAAGCAATCCAGCATTCTCCATTCTGAGCAACATTCACTGGACAATTATCCTACGGTTGCCCAGCAATTCTATCCCTGGTTAGTCACTGTCTACAAGATAGAAAATTAAGACTATTGGTTTAATTCGTGAACGGAATCATCAATATGCTGGCTTGCTTACCTTTACTCTCATTATTGCTTCTATTTCTAATTTTCCAATATCCAGGTCAAGACTGGCGGGGTTCTGTCTTATCCGCCGCGATTGTCTGGGGAGTTGTGATCACGGTATTGACTGAGACGTTAAGTCTATTTAGAGTCTTGACATTTAGTTCAGTGTTGGTCTTGTGGCTGATTACAGATATCGCACTCTTGTTTATCTATTATCGACTGGTTAAGAGAGGAAAGCGATCGCTAAATTTCCCTGAACGCCCCAAACTCACCCCAGTCTCGCTGGTTTTGCTGGGCGGTGTCGTCTGTATCGTGGCGACAGTGGGTTTAATTGCTGTGGTAGCGCCGCCGAATAATTGGGATTCTATGACCTATCATCTGGCGCGGGTGGTTCATTGGATACAAAATCGCAGTGTTGCCCATTATCCTACCTACTATTCGGCTCAATTAGTTCACCCCCCGTTTGCCGAATTTGTGATCATGCACTTACAGATTCTCAGTCGGGGCGATCGCTTGGCTAATTTGGTGCAATGGTTGAGTATGGTTGGCAGCATTATTGGCGTATCCCTAATAGCTAAACAACTGGGTGCAGATCAACGGGGGCAAATTTTCGCGGCGATTTTCTGCGCTACGATTCCTATGGGAATCCTGCAAGCGTCCAGCACTCAAAATGACTATGCTGTCGCTTTTTGGCTAGTTTGTCTTGCCCATTATATTCTGTTGGCATTGCCCGAAAAAAAGATTCCGCTTCCCTTAGTTCTAAGTATTGGCGCTAGCTTAGGACTGGCTGTTTTTACCAAGAGTTCAGGCTATATCTATGCCTTTCCTTTAATGGTTTGGTTTTTCCTGGCGAAACTAAACCGCCTAGGCTGGAAATTATGGAAACCAATAGGTATCATTACTCTTATATTCTTAAGTCTGAACTTAGGTCATTATTTACGCAACTTTGACTTATATAGAAATCCCATATCGGTAGCCGAATATTCAGCCGACTATAAAATAGAAGTGTACAGCCTGCCGACCTGGATCTCCAATATTATCCGGAATCTTTCTCTCCATGTTGATATCGTTAGATACCTAGGACTACAGGATTTTATTACGCCGATTACGGGGATTAGCCACAAATTAATCAGTATAATTCATTCCGTTTTGGGTCTTGACATGAATGATCCTAGAACAACTTACCCCCTAAACTCTTATACGGTTCCGGGTCTATCCTTTGATGAAAATGTTGCCGGAAATCCCCTGCATCTATTACTCATTGCTTTAGCGATTATAGTTTTTGTGTTTAACAAAAAATTGAGGACAAAAAACAATGTAATCGGTTATGTATTGGCATTAATTGGTGGCTTCTTACTCCTTTGTTGGATGCTAAAAATCCAACCTTATCAAAGTCGCCACCATCTTTCGCTGTTTGTCCTATTTTCGTCTTTTGTCGGTTTAGTTTTTGCCCAAAACTGGAATCTTCATGTTTTAATTATTCTGGCTGTGATTATGCTTGTGGCATCAATTACCTTTGTGGTTGGTAATAAATTTCGACCTATTGCTGCCGAGCAAAATATATTCAACACCAGCCGAAATGAACTATACTTTACGAATCGTAAATATCTCAAAAAACCCTATTTCGCGACCGTTGATTTTCTCAAAAAACAAAACTGTGAAACGATTGGGTTATCTCTAGGAGGTACACCTATACCATCGGGGACGTATTGGGAATATCCATTTTGGGTACTTTTACAGGAAAATAATCCTCAAACTATTCGGGTTGAGCATATTTTACATCCGGATAATCGCTCGAATGCCAAATCGAAGATATATCCCCACAATAATTTTAATCCTTGTGCCATTATTGCGATTAGAAGTAGTAAAGAGGAACTCGTTAAAGAAATGGTGGTTCAGAGTAGCACTTATGTAAGTGCTTGGTCAGCTAACTCAGACCAGATAAATGTGTTAGTTAAAGATAGGGGAGAGGTTAAATAATTGGTATTTTCTAACTTATAAATAAGGGCAGATTTTGTTGATATGTTATTGGTGAGATAGGGCGGGTTTTGTTGTTCATTGATTTCAGGTAATTTTGAACTTATAAATAAGGGCAGATTTTGTTGATATGTTATTGGTGAGATAGGGCGGGTTTTGTTGTTCATTGATTTCAGCAATAGCTGACTTTAGTTCCTAAACCCGCCCCTACAGTTCCTAAACCCGCCCCTACAGTTCCTAAACCCGCCCCTTGATCCTCCTGAATTTACCCACACCCCACACCCCATACCCTGTCTCCTTTTTAGCTGTCTTACCCGCCCATTGAGGTGTAAGCCTCTGCGCCTTCAGCCGGGGGAGTGTCAATGATTACTGGCTCGATACTTAGCGGGCATAGTAGTATCAAGATGAGTGTTTCCCTATCTTTTCCAGATATCCCGTGATTACCAACTCCGTTGACGCAATTCTTAACCGTGCCCTAGCTGGTGAAGACATTTCTCCAGAGGAAGGTGTGATTCTCCTCCAGCAAACTGAACCGACTGCTGTGACAGCGATTCAGGAAACGGCTGACCAATTGCGCCATCACCAAGCAGGCGATCGCGTCACCTACGTGATTAACCGTAATATTAACTTTACCAATATTTGTACTCAACACTGTAGTTTCTGTGCCTTCCGCCGCGATGCGGGTACAGAGGGCGCTTATTGGCTAGATTGGGGACAAATTCTGGAAAAAACGGAGGATGCAGTACAACGGGGGGCGACGGAAATTTGTATGCAGGGGGGTTTAAACCCAGAGGCAAAAATTCATGGTGCGGCTTTACCCTATTATCTGGAATTGGTGCAAACGATTAAGCAAGCATTTCCCCAATTACATCTCCATGCATTTTCCCCCCAGGAAGTCCAATTTATCGCCGAACAAGATGGATTGAGGTATGCTGAGGTCATTGCCGCACTGCAAGAGGCTGGGGTTGGTTCAATGCCCGGAACGGCGGCTGAGGTTTTAGATGACGAAGTGCGGCGCATTCTTTGTCCGGAAAAGACAAATACAGCCACCTGGCTAGATATAGTAGGAACAGCGCATCAATTGGGAATGCCTACAACTAGCACAATGCTTTCCGGTCATATTGAAACGAACCAACAGCAAATGGGGCATCTAGCCAAGCTGCGATCGCTCCAGCAACGAACTCGCAATCAAGGTTACTCAGGCTATATTACAGAGTTTATTTTACTGCCGTTTGTTGGTCAAGATGCCCCTAAACCGTTACGTCAGCGTGTGGGGCGAGATCAACCACTTCTTAAAGATGCCCTATTATTAACGGCTGTGGCGCGAATTTTCCTGGGCAATTGGATTCCTAACCATCAACCAAGCTGGGTGAAATTAGGTTTGACTGGGGCGAAAGAAGCCCTGAGATGGGGCTGTAATGATATTGGCGGTACGTTAATGGAAGAACATATTACCACCATGGCAGGGGCGCAAGGGGGAACCTGTATGGAAGTAGAAACGCTTCAGGAAGCCATTCGTTCTCTAGGGCGTTCTGATCAGCAACGAGATACACTTTATCGACCTGTACTACAGTCGTTTTCAGTCGTATGAGTGGGCGATAAATATGAAAGTAAGGGTGGGGAGCGTCATTTGTCATTCGTCATACTCGCTCCCGAAAAGAAGCAAGCTATGTCCTTTGTCAAGGTTTGAGGGTTGTTTACAACACTTAGTATGAGGCTATTGTTTTGTCTGACTACTTATTGTCATTACACAACTGGTATTCTTTCATTTAAGTCAGAACCATGTCGCCCTCAATCAATTATGGATGATTCAACTGGATTACTGGGAAATCGCCACTGATTCAGGTTGTTTAGATAAGCGCCCATCTTCCATATAAATAATCCGATCCGCAATATCCAAAATGCGATTATCGTGGGTTACGAGTAAGATTGTACACCCCTGTTGCTTGGCTAAGTCGTGCATAATATCAACCACATCTCGTCCCGATTTTTTATCGAGAGCGGCGGTAGGTTCATCAGCTAGCACGATTTGGGGACGGCTGACAAGAGCGCGGGCGATCGCGACTCGCTGTTTTTGTCCACCTGATAGATCGGCTGGATAATAATTGATGCGCTCCTCCAAACCAACCTGCTGGAGCATTTGGGCTGCCCGATGGTGGCGTTCTGGCTTGGAAAAGATGCCATGAACTTCTAACCCCATTTGCACGTTCTCAAGCGCCGTTAAGCTGCCGTGTAAGTTGTGTGCCTGAAAAATATAACCATTATGTCGTCTTGCCTTTACCAAGTCATTCTGGCTAGCTTGACAAAGTTCTTGTCCTAACACGTTTAAACTGCCTGACTGAGCCGATCGCAAACCTCCTAATAATGTTAATAGCGTGGTTTTTCCAGACCCCGAAGGACCCGTCATAATCACAATTTCGCCCGCGAAAATCTCTAAATTGATATCGAATAATACCTGTTTTCGCAGTTGTCCTGTGCCAAAGTAGTGGTTGAGTTGATGAATAGAAATTACGGGTTGATTAGTCATTGGTCTTATGTTATGGGACACCCTAGCTGAAAACTAGGATGGGCAAGGTTTATGGCTTAAGTTGACACGGATGTCCCTAAACCCGCCCCTACAGATTCAACACTCAACGACTGGTTGCGATCGCTAAACCAACCTGCTGGGCGGATAGGTGAATCAGTTTTAGCTCATCTTCACTCAGTTTACGCGCCTGTTGTTGCCATTGGAGGGAGAGTAGAGCTAGGAGTTCGCTGCGGTGGACAATTGGAATCAGCAGGTGAGCTTTAATACCAATTTTCTGGTAATACTCTGTGGCTTCTTTGGGAGTTGCACCCGGGGCGTTAATCCAGACTTGTAGTTGACGATTAGCGATCGCGTCTGGCAAGAGGAGATCGGATTCTAGGGGGTTGACAAGGGATTCATCTTGGCTTTGTGTACCTTTTACATCTATCAAATGATCGTCTTCTACCAGTTGCAGGATACAGGTATCTGTGCCGAAGCTGTCGCTAAATACTTGGGCGATTTTGGGCAAGCTGGTTTCTAGGCTTTCTGACTCTTGAGCCACTTGCACCAAGGTTTCCATGAGTGCCATTTGAGCATGGGCTCGCTGCAATTCCTCGGTGCGTTGCTTCAGGAGTTCGTAGGTTTGAACTGCCCGTTCTACCACGGTTTTGAGTTCGTTTGGGTCCCAGGGCTTGGTAATATAGCGGTAGACTTGTCCGGCATTAATGGCTTCTACTAAGTCTTCCACATCCGTAAACCCGGTTAAGATAATCCGCATGGTATCCGGAAACTGGGGGACGGTTTTGCTCAAAAACTCCGTTCCCTTCATTTCTGGCATCCGCTGATCAGAAATAATTACGGCGACTTCTCCTTCATTAGCAAGAACAGAGAGGGCTTGAGCGCCACTTTCAGCTCTGAATACATTAAAGTGACGCCGGAAGGTGCGGTAGAGGAGATCCAAGTTATCGGGTTCATCATCCACCACAAGCATTTTCGGTTTTTGCGATCGCTCCAAACTCATGAACTGACGAGTGATATTATCAAAATTAGGGTTCACCTTGTCCATAACACTACAACAAACTCCAAGCGAGTCAGTTTGAACGGGCGAGCCACAAGGAGCAGGCTATTTGAGTCTGTCCTGTTGTTCAATAGATGTCAACGGTCTTAACTTCAGCTTTTTATCTAACCCTAGCTAATTTTTGCTTTAATCTATTACTATTTAATCACGAGAAATTCAAGACATCTGCTCACTCAAAAAATACGGCAAATTTTCCTTCCCATTATGACTGAAAGATCACCTGGAAATCCTTACCCTAATCCTCAAGCTAACTCAGAGGCAGTAGATGCTGATGCATTAATTCAGTTGCTCAGGCGCAAAGAACGTAACTGGGTGGAGTGGGGACAAGCCTGTCAAAAACTCCAAAGTGCTGGCTATAGTTCCCAAGCCGTTTTTGAACAAACGGGGTTTGAGCCAATCCAACAGAATCAAGTCATTGTAGCATCTCAGGTATACGAAACGTTAGTCAAATCTGGCGTATCGGAAGCCGTGCGATCGCGCTTTGCTCGGACGGGGAGTGATATCCTCTATGAGTTGCGGATTCTCACCCAACCGGAACGAGCCGCCGCCGCTGAGTTTATTGTGGCTAGAAATTTGGATGCAGATGGTGCCCGTGAGGTGGCAAAAGCGATGAAAGAGTTGTCCCGTCGCCGCAGCCTACCAGAAGGATTTTCCGATCACCCAGGTGATGCAGTGGCGTACCAATACTGGAAACTTGCCCAACAACAGCAGAATTTACAGGAGCGATCGCGTTTAGTCGCACGAGGGTTAATGTTTGCTCATAGCCAATCCTCCCGTCAAGAAATTGAGCAGTTACTCACAGAACCCTTAGGGGGGAACCGCCGTCGAGCGCCCCGTTTTCCCCTCTATCGCGTGGAAGCGAGTGAACAATTACCGCGACTGATCCCATTGGTGGGTGAGTTTCCGGTAACGACTGCTGAGTTCCAGCAAGTGGGGGCGGTGAAGACAAAGGGGGCGTTTCAAATTGTCGATTCTGCCCATCAGCAACAGATTGTCGCCATTCCCGGCTGGCAAATCGTGGCAAAGGCACAAGAGCCTGTGGCAATTTTGGGTAATATTACTCAGCTTCCTAAGCAAGAGAATCAAAAATCAGAAGCGGTGTTACTGATTGTTGACCGCAAAACACCAGAATGGGATGCCGATAGTTATTTTATGATTGATCAATCGGGGACATTGGCAATTGAGTGGTTTTCGGAACAGCCCGATATACCTTTACTGGGACAGCTAATTCTGGTGTTGCGTCCCAAGAAAATTCTCGATGAACCGTTGAGTCGGGATTTATGGCAAATTGATGAATAAGTCATTTGTCATTTGTCATTTGTCATTTGTCATTCGTTGATTAGGAACTCTCTCCCCCTGCTTCCCCCGCTCCCTCAGCTCCCCCAGCTTCCAGACGTGCCATGGCACGTCTCTACACTGCTTCCCCTGAAAGTGATCGGTATCACAGAGCTGCCGGAGGGTTATCACTTTACGTTTGTGAAATTTGAGGAAAATTAACATAACTTGACTTGAGCGATGTTGTGCGGTAGCTATCTATGCAATCTCCTATTCTTCTTCCGGGCGCTCTCTCGGAACTCTTTGCCCAAGCGACCAGTTCGGGTTACATGACGAAAGCTGACCGCTATGGACTGATGGCAGCGATTTTAGGCGAAGATCTCAGTACAGACGAGAAATGCGTGATCGATCGCCTACTGCGGGCGGTACGGCGAGGACGGCTACATTTGGCAGATGAACTGTCTGCTGTGCTGACGGATTCCCATCTGTCTTTCTCAGCGCTGGTTTTAGCGGGCGGACAAAGTTCTCGCATGGGTCAGGACAAAGCCTTGATTCCGATCAAGGGTATGCCTTTACTGAGACAGGTTTGTACCATTGCCCTTAAATGTACTCGTGACGTTTTCGTAGTCACTCCTTGGCCCGAACGATATCGAGATATTCTACCAAAACATTGCCATCTGCTCCAAGAAATGCTCATCCTGGGAGAGGCTCAATCTCATGGTCCTTTGGTCGCTTTTGCTCAAGGATTGACTCAAGTGAAACGGGATTGGGTGCTTCTACTCGCTTGTGACTTGCCCCAACTTCAAGTTGAAGTGTTGCAAAGTTGGGCGAATCACTTGACAAATACTCCTAAAAATGTAATCGCATTGCTTCCCCGAAGTCCGAAAGGCTGGGAACCTCTATGTGGCTTTTACCGACGCCAATGTTTACCCCAATTGATTGATTATATTAATCAGGGGGGGCGATCCTTTCAACAATGGCTGGCACAACATCCTGTCCAAGAACTTCCGGTTCGCGATCGCCAGGTTTTATTTAATTGTAATACACCCGAAGATTTGCATGTTTTGACACTCCCCGCCCTATAAGTGCGGGGATTCTTAGTTCCGCGACACACCTTACAATTATCTATCCTTACAATTATCTATCCTTGCGGCAATACTTAAACCAAACACCCGTAGAAAACTACCAAGTATTGAGCCTAATTTAGATAACTCCAGAGGGCTTGTCTCCCTAAGCGTTTAGAGATTAATCTCTATGTTTCGGTCTGCCCGACCGCACATTGTTTTTGTCTTATGACTAATGCATTGCAGCACTTTTCTGGTATCGGCACTCGTTTAAGTCCATGCGTTTTTAAGATGCGTTTTTAAGATGCGTTTTTAAGATGCGTTTTTAAGATGCGTTTTTAAGATGCGTTTTTAAGATGCGTTTTTAAGATGCGTTTTTAAGATGCGTTTTTAAGATGCGTTTTTAAGATGAGTTT
>NZ_JAVKBY010000135.1:0-24876 GCF_040222985.1 Coleofasciculus sp. F4-SAH-05 | reverse complement strand
CTCGCTTTAGGAGACTCTCAATAAGCGACTTGCGAATCGCGAATGGCCAACCAGCTATTCCCCTCCCCGACACCCCACACCCCACACCCCACACCCCACACCCCACACCCCACACCCCACACCCCACACCCCACACCCGCCCCGAAGGGGCTCTAAAGATTACACGCACTAACACGAGCAAACAAATCATCACGAAGATCTCCCCACGCCAACCATCCCACGACTCCACCCGCAGGGAGATGTCCTATCGGTGCATTCTGATTAAATGTCAGCTCATTGTAACTCTGCCACCGATTAGACACCCGCCAGCCAATCCGATCAGCAAATGCCATCAAATCCTTTCCTGATTGCTCATACATCCGCTTTTGAACACTAAAACCAAATTTACCACTGCTGTACTTGATCCAAAGTTGATCAATCTCCCTAAGTTCCTGACAAGGAAATTGCTGAATATCTTGATTCGTTAAATAGCCGCGTTTATCTGCACCCGTAATCTCCAGGATAATTGTAAACGTTTCCTGGTCTGCTTCTTGCCACTGCCCTGATGCTAACCGTTCGTTGAGTTTACTATAATTTGCCCCTTCAGAAGAGCTTAAATTATCTTCAAACATACGCTTTCTTGTAAATCAATATACAGTAGAGATTTGGTATCCTAATCACCCAGTTTTTTCTACTGTATAACTTGATCAATCATTTCCTACCCGAATCAGAACGATTAACCTAAGAAGACATAATGACGAATATCTGGCGGTGAAGCGAACAACTCTTCGCCTTCTAAAAACGCTTGCTGAATGTGAGCCGAGTCCAAATGTACTCGCCACGCTTGCTCACTTTCCCATTCTGCGACCAAGGCAAACTCCGTGGGAATCGCTGGACTTTGTAATAACTCGTAAGTGATACAACCAGGTTCCTTGCGCGTCGCCTCAACGATTTCTAACAGCAGTGCTTTGAGTTTCTCTTCCTTTCCCGGATGCGCGACGACACGAGCTAATACTCGGATTGCTGAGTTTACCATGATTATCAATCCTCTGCGTGCTTCTCCTCACCATTAAAAGGCTACCGCAGTTAGGACAGTTAAGGTAGTGCGATCGCAAAAACAAAAATACGGCGGAGAAACTCCCTGGATCAGAGGTTTTCCCGCCGTTATTATGTTATGGAAAAGACTAGAACATTTGTTCTATAACCTTTTGAAAAAACGGGTCAACCCCAAATCAATTGGTTAACCCGTAAGCTTGGGAACGCCTTGATGGACTATTTTTGTACCACCAGTTTAACGTTGGCATTTTGTAAGCCACGTTGCTTGACCTCTGCTAAGGTCTTGTTAACGGCATACTTCTGGTTGATCGAGTTGATCAGTTCGGTTTGGTTGTGCTTTTTAGCAACACCCCACAGGTCAGCGATTAGGTCAAAGGAACCATCGCCATTGCGAGACCAACCGAGGTCATACTCGCCTTCGAGAACAGCAACGATGTCCGAACGAACACGTTGACCGTTGTAGCCGCGCACATCAGCTTCCGTTTTAACGGAAATACCTAGATCGCTCAAAGAAGCCTTTAAGATTTCGGCGTCGGTGATCTTGGTACGCAGAGTGCTAAAGTGAGACATTTTAGATTTCCTCCAGTAGAGATAGAAAACAAACGACAACGTAGCTTTTTTCTTGGGTCTGCCGCGGTTAAATTGCGGCGTCTTTTGAAACTGCTAGCAAAGTTTTGCTAGCCTTTCCTCCTGTTGGGAGCAGGAGAAAGCCTTTTAGAACTCCAGTCGCTGATATTCAGCAACGGAGGCTGCAGCAGGTCTAGCTCTCTGTCTTGCCCAGTCCCTCAGGGCGGTGACCTGCTCAGTCATTGTCCGAGAAAGCGGTAGCGTGGCTTTGATCGCCGCTATAATATCCAGTTGGGTGAATTCCCGGTCTTGGGCAAATGCCTCGTACATTGCAGCGATGAGGGCTTGCTCAATTTCTGCACCGGAAAAACCGTCACAAATTGTCGCCAACTGTTCGATATCAAAGCGGTCTATATCTCGACGCCGCTTACTCAGATGAATCTTAAATATTTGCTGACGCTCTTCTTTATTCGGTAAGTCAACAAAGAATATTTCGTCAAATCGACCTTTGCGGAGAAACTCCCCCGGTAGCCGTTCCACTCGGTTTGCAGTCGCCATGACAAAGACAGGCGATGTTTTCTCTTGCATCCAGGTTAGGAAGGAACCAAAGATGCGGCTAGAGGTGCCACCATCGGAGTCAGCCGAACCACTGCTCCCCGCAAAAGACTTGTCCAGCTCATCAATGAAAAGGATGGCGGGTGAAATCGATTCTGCTGTTTTTAGGGCATTTCTCAAGTTGGCTTCTGAGCGACCAACCATAGAACCATCATACACCCGACCCATATCTAACCGCAATAGCGGTAGTCCCCAAAGGCGAGACGTTGTTTTGGCAATGAGAGATTTTCCGCAGCCAGGAACCCCCAGAATCAGCATCCCTTTGGGTTGGGGTAAACCATACTCTCTTGCCCGTTCAGTGAAAGCGCCCGATCTCTGTTTCAGCCATCGCTTCAGCTCTTCTAAACCACCAATGGCATCAATAGTTTCATCCTCTTCAATATACTCTAAAATACCATTGCGACGAATGAGCTGTTTTTTCTCAGAAAGCACAATATCGACTTCTGCTTCCGTGAGACGCCCAGCTTTGACTTGGGCTTTGCGATACACTTTCTCCGCTTCGTCTCGCGTCAAACCCAATGCGGCTTTCAGGAGTTTCTCCCGCGTTTCCGTGGTAGTGCGACGCCCTTTGGTTTTTTCCAATTGCTGAGACAGCACTTGGTTGAGTTCGGTCAAATCCGGTAATGGGTAGTCGATAACCACCACTTCCTTCTCTAACTCGATCGGCACCTGCTGCATGGGAGACATGAGTACAATCGTCTTCTGAGCCGCCTTGAAGCTCGCGATCGCATCCCGCAGCCATCGGGTTGTTGCTGGAGAATCAATAAATGGATGTAGATCCTTAAATATATAGATACCAGGTTCTTTTTGTTGAATAACCCATTGAACAGCTGCTTCTGGAGAGACTGTATTGTGTTGGGTGATGTGGCGTGATTGACCATACTCCACAATCCCATGGGTGACAGTCCACACGAATACGCGCCGTTGCTGATTCTTATTTTGAGCAATCATGGCTATTGCCCGTTCTGTCCGCTCTTCCTCTGACGTCACCAGGTAGATTAGAGGGTATTGAGCTTGAATGAGAATACTTATCTCTTCTTGCATGACTATCGACCTACTTAGAGACGGCACAACCACTGCCCAAACATCATTAATAGAACTCTCGCAGTTAGCTGTTTTTGTAACACTATCAACAAGGAACAAGTTCCTCTTCGCCCTGAGAATCAGTACGGGATTTAACTTCTTCTCGCACTTTCTCGACAGGCAGTTCATCATCCAGAAGGCTGGGCTGATTTTTTAGGGCAACCATATCTCCATCTTGAATAACAACTGAGCTAGAACATTCGGGGCAATTGTATACCCGATGAGTATTCCCGTAGGATGCTTCTACCTCGTCTACCACTTCCGGGTGGTGTAGATAGAATACGATTGCTCTCTCGACCATCGCCGACATTGAGTCTGAGTCAACGGCTGCTCGGATTTTGAGCTGGCGATGAAGTCCTGGTGGGAGATACAACGTAACTTTTTGCTTGTCTTGCATATTATTTTCAATCGTTTTACCCGGGTATGTATGCCAGATTAGCGGCATTCTCCTTGGCTGTCAATACAGTAAGCCAGCATGACGGCAAATTTGTAACATTTCTTTACATTATCCGGTTCTGATGCCCGATCAGGCGTGGAGAAGATGGGGAAGATGGGGGAGATAGGGGAGCTGGGGGAGATGGGGGAGATGGGGAAGCTGGGGGAGATGGGGGAGATGGGGGAGATGGGCAAGAGGATTAACAATGAACCATGCATGAACAAAGGACAAATGACAAAGGACGAATGACTAAAAACAAATGACCTGGAAATTCATTGCTCGAATCGCGCCACTGGCTGTTTTGCTCTTAAGCTGCCAGGGTACTAATGTGGATTTGCCAGAAAGCTGGAACACCTACCGCAACTCCCGCTTCAACTTTGAGTTCCTCTATCCCAGCAATTGGATACCCTTTCCCATACCCGACAATCTTGATGGTAGAGCCTTTCGTGATCCTGAGAATCCCGACTGTGAGATTAGGGGATGGGCAGAATTTGCCCAACTAGGAACCCCATCACCTGAAAGTACATCCCAACCACTCAATCCATCTCAACCTCAGAATTTCCTCACTGAACAAGGTGAAACGGGTAAACTTCAGGTAGACGTTGACTCTGATATCAGTGTGATGACCCTAACCCTGACCCAGGAAAATGTAAGCTACAACTGGCAGGGACGCTGTGAGAGCGAACAATTTGCTGATTACTATCGCTTTTTCTATTACATTGCTCGTCAGTATCGTCTCCCACTACCCGATGAAAACGGATAGGCTCAATGGGTATCCTAATATGGGTTCGTCGTTGCGCTTGGGCGTCATCAGCCTCGGCATCACGGGAACAGGTCAGGGAAAGCATATATAGCACTACGCACTAAGGTTAGGACATAAAAGAAAAATTCAAATCGCTCAATTCCTTGTAAGGTAAGCGTTTGTCTTCAGTATTGCCTATTGCCTATTCCCTGGCGCGTAGCGCTATAATATCACAGCTAACCAGATAAGTTGGGTTACTCTTCGAGAAGGCTTCGCCTACGTTCCAAGAGACCAATATACAACGGTGACATACTCTGTTCCTGGTTCTCTGTGGAAACAACGTGTGCGGCGTCTGACGGGTAGGTTTGGCGATAATAGTCCTTGATCTGAAAAACTAGACTGATTCCCTGGACTACTACACCAATGATAGTCAGTACCATTATGATCAGATCTAACCGATGTTTTCGGGTCTGGGACGAGTTTGGGTTATCGTGGTTGAAAGACATAATTTTCTCCATCTATTTCAAATTTCGAGGGCTTGTCACCTCAGCAAACGCGAACTAAAGTGCGCTATAAAACTGACGGCGCTGTCGTTTGATGTTATCTAATCTATCCCGTTAAAATTTGTCTGAAAAGGCGGAAAATTTCCAGAGAAGATCAGGATTATTTCAGGAGTTGGATGGCACAATTTAGGGTTAACCATACCCGTCAAGTGTGGTGGGTTCAGGAAAGGTTCAGAAAAAGTCAGGTGAGACTGGATGAACTTTGATGATGCATATAAAGTGGTGGCTAAAGCTGTCTTCGCCAAGACAGACAAAATCTTGAATGAGGCTGAACGAAACGTGCTGGAGGGATCTTGGCGCGGTCAAACCTATGACCAGATGGCGAAAACCTATGGCTATTCGCCTCGATATCTTAAACAAGACATTGGCTGTAACTTATGGCAACTCCTTTCCGTCGCTCTGGGACAAAAGGTGACGAAAAAGAATTTTCGCACGGTGCTTGAGTTGTATTCTTTAAATTGTTTAGACGCAGCAATCCCGCAATCCCAAGCACCCACCAGCCTAGAAAAAAGCCAACCCAGTCAATATTTTTCCCCACCATCGCCCGAATGGTCAGACTTCGATACCGGGAAACTGTACAATGCGCTATTGCGGCTGGATTTTCGCCATCAAGTTAGTCTATTTCGCTCTTTTATAGAAACTCAGAAAATTGGGTCTTGTCTGATTCACGGTGAACCCGAATATGGTCAACGCTGGTTGCTGAATCGTCTGATCAAACTGATTCCCCATGGTACAAATGCTAAAGTCATTCAATTTGGTTTAGGTCGTAAGTCACGAAGTAGCTATATCGAATCACTGTGGCGGGAACTTGGGGGCCGAGTGGGGTTATCGGGACAGCATCCTCCCAAAAAAATTGCTGAAGCGGTTTGTCAATGGTGGCAAACTCAGACGGTAATTTTAGTCTTTCAAGATGTCGATCGTATGCCCAAATTCTACATGAATCAGTTTCTGAGTGAGTTTTGGTTTCCCGTTGTCGAACTCTCCAGCCAATGCTCACCCCGAAATAATTCTTATCGGTTGTTCATGTTTTTAATTGACTATAGTGGCTGTGTTGAGCAATGGCAACTCGACGCGGTTGAGTCACTGGATTCAACTTGGAAACCTCAAATTTTAGTAAAATTACCCAGACTGAAGCGACTCGGGAAGAAATGCGGAAAGATAAGGGAGATGGAGGGAAAAAGGTAAGTACCAGTGAGTTAATGGATTGGGTAAGAGTTCTGAGTCGCTATTCTGAAGATGAAGCGCTGGAAAAGTTGGCAGATGAGCTATTGTATCCGGGGGTTTTGTTAAAAAGTTGGGAGGATTATCGCCGTTATGCTTCACAAAATAGAGTTCATAAATAAATTTATGGTTAAAAGCATTAAACCGCCTTGGGTTTAAATCCAAGGCTCAAAGCTTAAGTCAGCTTTAGCTGACTACACAGAAGTTTTAGTCCATTAAAATGGACTTTAGCTTTGAGCCAATAACTTGAGTTATTGGCGGATGAATTTGAATTATTTATAGCTTTATCCGTTCCATGATAAAAAACACTCAATCTGTAGACGATAATTTACCGTTACTCGATTTATTCACTCGACTGCGGGAGGCGGGTTTGCCTTTAGGTATCTGGGAATATCAACTGCTCTTGCGGGCTTTGGAGGGTGGCTTTGGAGTCAGCGATCGCGCTGATTTAAAACGCCTGTGTCAAACTTTGTGGATCAAGTCTTCTGAAGAACAATGTCTGCTTGATTACCACTTTGATCAGGTAATGCCCGAACTAGAAGAACAAATTTTTATAAATCAATCGCCACGAAAACAACCATCCATTTATAAACATAATCCAAAAAACAAAAATAAAACAACACCTTTACACACTTCTAATTTAATTTACTTAAGTGCTTTAGTATTGACATTGTTGTTTTCGCTTTTAATTGGATTTGGATTTGGGGCTTACATGAATATTGTTATCAAAAACATTTTGCCCAGAAATCAGTCTCAAACAAGTCAACCCATTGAGACAACCCCGCCGAGTCCGATACCCCAGCCAACTCAACCGTTACAATTCAATACTGATAACAATACTGCAAGTCTTATTGTTTTTGGTCTATTGTTGATAATGGCTTTTTATGCTGAGTATGTTCTGATTAAATGGTTGGTTAAGCATAAAATTAATCGACAGAGTGTTGACAATAAAACCTCCAGCAGTCAACTTAATGAAACGACATCACTCCCCGTGCCAAATTCAGAATTAACACCAGAGATGTGTGATCAAATTCAACTAGCAAAATCCGTGTTAAAAACTGCCAGTAAAAATAACGAAACTAATATTAGTAATTTTATAACAAGAGAGTATTTCCCAGTCACTCGGCGACAGATGAAACAAAATTGGCGCTATCTACGGCGTCCTGTTCGGGAAGGAATACCGACAGAGCTAGATATTGAAGCTACTGTTAACCAGATTGGACAGCAAGGCGTTTTATTAGAACCTGTGTTATTACCGCCTCGAATAAATCAGAGTGAGTTACTATTATTAATTGATCAGGATGGTTCAATGGTGCCATTTCATTCGCTGTCTCGTCGGTTAGCTGAAACAGTCGTGCGGGGAGGACGTTTGGGTAAAGCTGGGATTTATTATTTTCATAATTGTCCTGGAGAGTATCTTTACCGAGATTCCTATCATCAAGATGCTGAAGCGATTAGTACACTCATTTCTCGGATTCCAGAACGAACCGTTGTGTTAATTTTTAGCGATGCAGGTGCGACGCGAGGAGGCTATAGTGAGGAGCGAATTGAATTGACACGGCAGTTTTTGACACAGTTAAAACAAAAAGTACGTTATATCACTTGGCTGAATCCAATCCCTCAAAATCGTTGGTATGGAACAACAGCCGATGACATTGCTGGTTTGGTATCAATGTTTGAAATGACGCGCCGAGGGTTACAGGATGCGATCAATGTATTAAGGGGAAGGAAGTAGTATCAAATCCAGTAGCATTATTGTATATATTATCTATAGGGCAGCATAATTTAATTTATGATGATTGTGGATTTAATCCAAGAAAAGCGAGAAGATATTCTCCGAATTGCCGCCTCGCACGGTGCATCAAATGTGAGGCTCTTTGGTTCGGTAGCGCGGGGTGAGGCTCAACCTGATAGTGATATCGATTTTCTGGTAGAAATGGAATCCGATCGCAGTCTTTTGGATCGAATCGCATTGATTCAAGATTTAGAAGATCTCTTGGGTAAAAAGGTTGATGTAGCAACGGTTAAGGGATTGCGGGAGGTTTGGCGCGATCGCATCCTGAATGAGGCAGTTTCGTTATGAGTGATGATGGGGTATATTTGGGAGATATTCTGGAGCGCATTGAACGGATTGAAGCTTACACTCAAGATGGACGAGAGACATTTTTGGCATCACTTTTGATTCAAGATGGCGTGATTCGCAGTTTTGAGGTGATTGGAGAGGCGGTTAAACAAATTTCCTCAGAGTTAAGGCAAAGTCATCCACAGATTCCTTGGCGTCAAATGGCTGGATTTCGGGATGTACTTATTCATGACTACATGGGTTTAGACTTAAATGAAGTGTGGAATGTTGTTGAACGAGATTTGCCGGAACTCAAAGGCAAGATTTTGCTAGTTTTACAGGAACTGGAACATGAGACGTGAAGTTGCTCAGCGTCGGATTGAGGCTTTCGGTAAACGTTTTGGCGAAGCCCACCTTTACTTGGCTTATCATGCTGCTTTCCCCTTAGCATTAACACCGAATTTACTCTATCGTTTATGGGCAAATTTCCCGTGCGATATCCACGGTAAAGTTCTGATTATTCCCTGGATTGCTGTAGCAGATTTACTGATTTCTAGTCTCTGTGATCAAGTGGGACATGAACTGTATGAAATGGAAAACGAGGTACGAAATGCACTGCTGATGGAATTAAAATTTAATCCTCGTTTTGGTGTTCAGCGAATGAATGAACTGTCGAATTTTTTACTGGTTGATGTACAAAGACTTGATGATAGATAGTTTTGGTAGTGGTGAAGTTGGAGAACCCACAATAATAGATAGAGTATTATAGCATTACCTCGTTGACGGCAACTTGGTATCAACCCTAAACAAGACAATTGATTGAATCCTGACTATCCCTCTAGGGGACACAATCTTTGTAAAATACGGAAGTGCGATCGCATTACTGCCTTACTTGGGTATGAACCATGTCCTCAGAACTTCCCTCCCCGACGAATTCCCCAACAAGTTCCACACCCCTGCGAGTTGTAATTGTGGAAGATGATCCCATGATGCAGCTTGGCTTAGAACAATCCTTATTCACTAACCCCCAGCTTGAACTGGTGGGACAAGCTGAAGATGGCTATATGGGCGTGGAAATGACCAAACAACTTCAACCTGATATCGTGGTCATGGATATTGGTTTGCCGCGTTTAGATGGGATTGCTGCTACTCAGCAAATTAAAGCGGAACTCCCTGAGGTGAGAGTGGTCATCCTCACCTCTCATACCACCGATCGCGAAATTATTGCCTCACTCTCTAGCGGTGCTGATGCCTACTGTGTTAAAGGATCAAGTGTAGAACGATTACTCCAGGCGATCGCAGCGGCGGCTGAAGGTGCAACGTACCTCGATCCTCAAATTGGTCGTCAAGTTCTCAAGCATCTGTCTCCCCCTTCTCCCAAGGGTAATGTTTCCAATTTGTCACAACGGGAGCTAGAAGTCTTAAAACTCATCGTTGAAGGCAATAGTAACCCTGAAATTGCCGCTCAACTTTACCTCAGCGCCAATACCGTTAAAACTCATGTACGCGGAATCATGAACAAACTTTCGGTAGATGACAGGGTACAAGCAGCAGTGGTAGCGTTGCGATCGGGAATAGTTTAATTGTCATTTGTCATTAGTCATTCGTCATTAGTCATTTGCTTCCCCATCTCCCTCATCTCCCTCATCTCCCTCATCTTCCCCATCTCCCTGCATCGCTAACAATGTGGGACGAAGTATTCTGCTAAATTTTACTAAAATTTACACTTTTTTATACTTTTATAGTATAGTAGCTACAGATAGCTGCTCGATAAGGAAACCTGCCGGTGGCAGATATCATCCATAACCAGAGTGTAAGTGATGAATCCTTGTCCACTGGATGTCAGACTATTGTTGAATTCTGAGGTATCCCAGTTTTGTTGTTAGCTTTGGCTCAAGTAAACTCTTGCCAACCTGCTACGGCGTTAGTCCTATGGGCAGAGTACTGAGTACGGCAAATACTAATCGAGGTTGAACACAATTCCCCTAGGATTTGATGGCATAGCCAACTTAGTCCGTACATTGGCGGTTTTGTCATCAAAACTAGACTGTTGAGAGTATTTTCGATCTAATAATGACTTCCAATCTGTTTCAACGAGTTGCCATCGCTCTAAATCGGTGGATTTTAGGGGATTGCAATCAGCAACAGCCTGGGTTCAACCAATATCGGCAATGCTACAGCGCTCAGATATTACAACCCTGACCTTATCTATTGCAACCTTCAAAAACATCATTGTTGGTAATATAAGTAACACGGGTAATATGATGTCCGGACCCATCACCCTTAATAAAAAAGCCCGAAACCCTTGCGGTTAAAGCATTGTTATTATGGGCAATTCACCGGACTTGATATAATGCGTTCAATCTTGACTTCCCATCAGGAGACTATTGACTGACTGGGTTTTCCAGCCAACGATTGAGTCATTTTTGAGTAGATACTCATTAGAGTAAGTAGGAAGTCAAAAGGGAAAATCATAACTGTGGACACTCGACAACCCTAAATCCATCGAAGCTATCAAATTATTTTCCCATCCAAGTTGCATTGGGATCGGGAATTGTACCAATTTTAATGGTAAACACCTGGAGGTAGTTGCATGAAATCATCACTCGTTATCCTTTATCACCGCGAACCTTATGATGAGGTCGTGGAAAATGGCAAAGTGCATTATCGGGCAAAGAAAAGCCCCAATGGGATTGTGCCAACCCTAAAAAGCTTCTTTGCTGGCGTCAATCAAGGCACCTGGATTGCTTGGAAACAGGTGAATGCTAAGCAGAAAGCTAACTTTGAACAGCGGATTGTTGTGGAAGGTGAAGCAAACTACAACGTTCGCCGAATTCCCCTCTCTGCAGATCAAGTCAAGCATTTCTATCACATCACCTCGAAAGAAGCATTTTGGCCCATTCTGCATTCATTTCCCTATCACTTCACTTACGAAACCTCAGATTGGGAAAACTTTCACACGATTAACCGCCTGTTTGCAGAAGCCGCCTGTGACGAAGCGGCAGATGATGCTCTAATTTGGGTGCATGACTACAATCTATGGTTAGTGCCCTACTACATCCGGCAGCTAAAGCCGAATGCTCGGATTGCTTTCTTCCATCACACTCCCTTCCCCTCTGTGGATATTTTCAATATCTTACCTTGGCGGGAAGAAATTACCGATAGTTTACTCTGCTGCGATATCGTCGGCTTCCATATTCCGCGCTATTCAGAGAATTTCGTCAATGTGGCTCGCAGCCTACGCCCGGTGGAAATTGTCAAGAAAGAACCCGTACCTGAGCATATTACTCCTACGGGAATCGCATTGGCTGAGCCAGAAATGACCACCCAGCTACGATACAAGGATCAGTTGGTTAACCTCGATCCCTTCCCGGTTGGCGCGAATCCTCAACAAATTCTCTCCATCCTGCATAAGCCAGAAACTCAAAAACGGTTTGCGGAAATTAAGGAAAGCTTAGGCGATCGCAAGTTAATTATCTCAGCCGGACGAGTGGACTATGTGAAAGGCACTCGTGAGAAGCTAGAAGCTTATGGACGCCTGTTAGCGCGTCGTCCCGACTTGCATGGCAAAATTAATATGCTGGTCACCTGTGTGGCGTCGGCGTCTGGAATGCGGGTTTACAAAACTGCCCAAACCCAGATTGAGCAGTTAGCTGGAAAAATTAACGGGCGGTATGGGAACTTAGACTGGCTACCGATTATGCTCTATACCCAACCCGTTCCCTTACCGGATCTGCTCTGTTACTACAAAGCCGCAGATATCTGTTGGACAACGCCCCTGAGAGATGGTTTAAACCTGGTCGCGAAGGAATATATCATCACTCACGAGAAACAAGAAGGTGTACTAGTCCTCTCCGAGTTTGTCGGTGCAGCCGTCGAACTCCCGGATGCAATTTTGACCAACCCTTACTCCATTGATCGCATGGATGAATCGATTGAGCAAGCGCTGGCGATGTCCCCTGAGGAGCAAAAGGAACGGATGGCGAAAATGTATGACATCGTAACCAAATACGATATTCAGTGCTGGGCAGATCACTTGTTTGAAATGTTTGAGAAAACCAAACATCAGACAGCGAAGCAACAGCAAGCAGTAGCTGTTTAAGCTCAATGTGTAGAGACGCGCCACGGCGCGTCTTTCATCGCACGTCGGCTAATAATTTGCCATCGTTGCAACTACTGTGGAAGTTAGATGTTACTCAAACGGGATCATGCGTGATTTACAAACCATCCAGAACCAAACCTACGATTTAATTGTCATTGGAGGTGGCATTAACGGCGCGGGTGTCGTCCGAGATGCCGCTCTGCGAGGTCTGAAAACGATTTTGCTGGAGAAGGCTGACTTCTGCGGTGGTACGACCAGTTGGTCAACGCGATTAGTTCATGGTGGCTTGCGCTATTTAGAATATTTTGAATTTGCCCTAGTGCGGGAATCGTTACGGGAGCGAGAAATTCTCTTGCATACAGCCCCGCACTTAGTCAAGCCCCTTATGCTGACGATTCCGATCTACAGCGATCGCTCTCGTCCCTATTGGAAAATTCAAGCCGGGATGCTGCTCTATGATATCTTGAGCTTCGAGAAAACTGTACCGTCCCACCGGATGCTGCCCAAACAGAAGTTTAAGCAGCTATTTCGCCATATCGATCCCGATGGTTTAGTCGGTGGAGCGCAATATTATGACGGTCAGGTGGCGTATGCGGAGCGTTTGGCATTAGAGAATATTATCTGTGCGGAACTTGCGGGAGCAACGGTTCTCAACTATACAGAAGTCACCCAATTACAGCGCCAAGAGGGTCGCATCACCAGCATTACTTGCAAAGATGCCTTAACTGGCGAAGAATTCACCGTCCAAGGGAGCGATCGCGCCGTGGTTGTAAATACAGCCGGTCCTTGGGTGGATAAGGTTTGTCACTCTGGGGTGAAAAATGGACAATCAGCGCCCATCGGTGAGAAGAAAAAAATTGGTCCAACCAAGGGAAGTCACATCATTGTCCCTCCCTTCCCCGGCGCACCGGAAACAACCTTGTATGTAGAAGCCAAAACGGATGGTCGTCCGTTTTTTATTGTGCCGTGGTTGGGCATGTATCTGATTGGCACGACTGATTTGCGACATCAAGGTTCTCTTGACTCAATTAAGGCGGACAACGAGGAAATTGATTATTTACTCACTGAAACCAATCGAATTCTGCCCACCGCCCAATTGTCCCGTCAAGATGTGAAATTTACTTATGCTGGGGTACGTCCTTTGCCCAATGAAGAAGGGAAGAAACCTGGAAGTGTCACCCGCAGCCATATTCTCTATGACCATACCCCAGAAGGTGTGAGTAATCTGATTTCTCTCATTGGCGGCAAAATTACCACCTATCGCCAAGTGGGTGAGGAAATGGTGAATAAAGTCTATCGCAAGTTGGGACAATCAGCCCCCCCTTGTCCCACCTACAAGAAACTCTTACCGGGAGCCATTTTACCCAGTGATCCGCGTCTAGAAAAAGCGCTGCAAGACTATCGCACCACATTACCCTTGGCGACAATCCATCACCTGTTTGACATCTATGGTGCTAAGGCGTTGGATATTTTAGCTTTAACCGACGAAGAACCGGAATTGGCAGAAGCGATTACACCGAACTTGCCGGATATTAAAGCCCAGATTATCTATGCGGTACAGTCGGAATTTGCGCGGACGTTGGTAGATATTGCCCGTCGCCGGACTAGCCTAGCCATGCATACCAACTATGGCTTTGATATTCTGCCCGTTTTGACGGACACCCTATCTCGATATGGCGGTTGGAGTTCGGCGGAGTGCGATCGCCAAGTTGAGGACTATCGCGCTTTCATGGAAGCCAATTGTATTCCAGATTACGTGATGGCGACTCAGAAAGAAACACAACCAGTGAGTTAATCACATCAGCAAAGGCAAAAGAACTCATCATCTTCTTTTGCCTTTGACCCTTAACTTGACCAAAATTATTGAGTTCAAAATATAAGATCTATGGTGAGCAATCTCTCAAATTCTCAATCCAGCTCATCTCAAGCTGATACAACCTCACAAACCAATCAGGCTCATGCACACTCCCACCGGAGACCGGCGCCAGAAGCCACCCTCGCCATTCTCGGCGCTGGTGCTTGGGGTAAAGCGTTGGCAACAATTGCCAGACATAAGAATCATCAAGTTCGATTGTGGTCTCGCAGCAGCGAGGAATCTCTAGAAGAGGTATTAGCGGACATTGATATGCTAGTCTCCGCGATTCCGATGAAAGGGGTGGCGACGACGGCGGCTAAGATTCAAGAAATTGGTTTGCCGGATTATGTGACAATTATTACCGCCACCAAGGGATTAGACCCAGAGACAACTCGTACCCCTGCTCAAATCTGGGAAGCCGACTTTCCCAACCATCCGATTGTGGTACTCTCCGGTCCGAATCTCTCCAAAGAAATTGAGCAAGAACTCCCCGCCGCCACAGTGGTGTCGAGTACAGATATGGCAGCCGCTGAGGAAGTGCAAACGGTATTTTCGTCCAGTCTCTTCCGAGTGTACACCAGTCCAGATCCCCTTGGCACAGAACTCGGAGGCACGCTGAAAAACGTGATTGCGATCGCGGTTGGGGTTTGTGATGGTCTAAAATTGGGTACCAACGCCAAATCTGCCCTGATTACCCGTGCCTTAACTGAAATCATTCGGGTTGGAACTCACTTAGGCGGACAAACGGAAACCTTCTTCGGATTATCAGGTTTGGGCGATATGCTAGCGACTTGCAGTAGTGTACTCAGCCGTAATTATCGCGTCGGTTACGGTTTAGCCCAGGGTAAAAAATTGGAGCAAATTCTCGAAGAATTACAAAGTACCGCCGAAGGGGTAAACACAGCCAATGTATTGGTTAAAATTGCCAATCGCGAGCAGATCCCGATCCCCATCTCTCGGCAAGTTTATCGCCTACTCAACCATAAAATTACACCCCAAGAGGCTGTAGAAGCATTGATGGAGCGGGATTTGAAGGCAGAATTTTGCGATTTGTTCTAAACCGTTACATAAGACATCAGCAAGTCTAGGCACAAAGACTCATATCTAGGCTTGCTGCTTACGTCCTGCTTCATCTTGGTGATAACACAGATTTCACAGATTGAATCACATTCTGTAGGATTATGCAGACTAGCCAAAAACTCTCCCTTCCTACCATGGGCTGCGGAACGTGGGCGTGGGGAAATCGACTACTCTGGGGGTACGACGAAAGCATGGATGAGGAGTTGCAAGCTGTCTTTAATCTGTGTGTAAGCAACGGCGTCACCTTATTTGATACCGGTGATTCTTATGGAACAGGCAGATTAAATGGACGCAGTGAGCAACTCCTGGGACGATTCTCTAGGGACTATTCTGGTATAAACCAAGAGAACATTTGCATTGCCACCAAGCTAGCCGCCTATCCCTGGCGATTAACACGCGGCTCAATGGTATCCGCCTGTCAAGCCTCTGGGCGACGATTGGGACGAAATGTTGATTTGGCACAGATGCATTGGTCTACTGCTAATTATGCACCGTGGCAAGAAGAACGGCTTTTGGATGGTTTGGCTGATCTCTACGAAAAGGGACTGGTTAAGGGTGTTGGACTCTCTAATTATGGACCAAAACGACTTCAAGAAATTTATCCTAAGTTTAAAGAGCGAGGGGTTCCGATTGCTACGTTACAAGTCCAGTATTCACTATTGTCTACTTATCCTGTTACCGAATTGGGTATCAAAGACGTTTGTGATCAACTGGGAATTCAACTGATTGCCTATAGTCCTCTGGCGTTAGGACTACTGACGGGAAAGTATTCTGAGAAAAGTCCATTCCCGAAAGGGTTACGCCGTTTGTTATTTAAGCAGCTATTACCCGGAATCCAACCGCTTTTAGGTTGTTTACGAGAAATAGCCTCATCCAAAGAGAAAACTATGGCGCAAGTTGCGATTAATTGGTGTATTTGTAAAGGCACTCTGCCTATCCCTGGTGCAAAGACGATGAAACAGGCACAGGCAAATATTGGTGCGCTGGGATGGCAATTGAGTGCTGGCGAGATGACTGAATTGGATCAAGTGGCGGCAAGTTTAGATAAGGCGATGGTTCAAAACATTTTTCAAACGCGATAACTTCCATAGGTGATTGGGGAAGAGGGAACTCTTAACATAAAATAGAATATCGGTGGGTTACGGCGGATAATTCATTTAAGGATTATCGCCTGAATTAAGTTCCCGCCTAACCCACCCTACGAGATTGAAAAAATCCCAGCACTCCTGAATCTGGGCGCAAATATTGCGCCCAGACAAGAAACTGTATACACTATTCAACTTCCAGCGTTAAATTTGGCATGAGTCGCTGTAAGTTTTTTAACGATTTACCTTGCCAAGGAATATTCTGAGAACCTTGTACAATCATTTTAATCGTCTTTTTCTGCCTAACTTTAATCGCAAATTTCGACAACATGCTAATTCCCGAACTGTTGAGAAATTGCATATCTCGTAAGTTAAGTGTCAGGATAGAGGGCTGACTCTCTATGGCTTGATCGAGTAAGTCTATAATTGGTGCATATTCTTCGGTACCACTTAGCCTTAGGGAACCTTTCCAATAAACGGTTGAATTTTCTTTATCATACAATACACTATACGTATCACTTTTAACTTCCATTTTTCCCATCCTTGACAAAATTATGGCGTTCTCAAAAGCTGATTAAATAAACAAACTTACTTATAAACATCTCTAGAAATTAAGATTTAACCACTGTTTGACAATGGTTTCAGATGAATTATCGGAGATGTCTAATGTTATGGCTTAAAACCACGAACCGTAAGCTCTAAAATATACCTCGTTTTGGATTTTAAATTTTGAATTCATGTTTACCGTTTTCCTTGACGACGGCACTGACGCTTCATACCGTCAATCGCACCATGGTGGTGACGGTGGTAATCGGTGGCGTCTTTGCCAGGGTTTCAAACTTCCAGCCGACGGTTGCCATGTAGTCATTGATCATGGTTAAAAATCCTAAGCGAGAAGCCGTGTTGGTTTCGTCTGCTGCATTTTGTTCTAGCTGATGAATATACAACTCTTGGGGGTCTGATGTCGTCAATTTCTGGAGATATGCCTGAAAATTATCCAGAATTTGGGGAGGAACCGTGTTTTTTGTCAAGAAGACTAAGCTGTCGTTATACAGGTGTAAGGCGATACTAATGGCGTGCGGTGAGGTATCCTCGTTAAACTTCATGGCGTTCTCTAACAGCTCATTGGCAATGTAACTCACAGCACTCTTAATCTCCACTTGTTGAGCTGTAGCATTCGTATCCTCTTGGTCAGTGGGAAAAAATGTTACCACATAGTCAGCCATGAAATCTGCGGATAACCCATTATTCCGCCAGCGATGCTTTAACGGAATCGAGCTAGGTGAAAATTGGATAACCAGGTATTCCTCACTGGGAGGTAGCTGTTCGTTGAAATCTCCAAAGATCTGAGTCATATCGCGTTTGTCAGTAGTCTGTTTGAGGAGTGCCAAAGAAAACAATCATAACTTGTAAACGTCAGGCGTAATCTTTTTCCCAGTTCCCTATTCCCTAACTATCCTGTTGAATTGGTGCGACGCCGGAGCGATCGCGCAGCAAGGATGGTTTGGGTTTAATCACTAACAGCGTTATATCATCATAAACCTTTTGTGTCCCAATATGACGCCGCACATCCTCAATCACGGCTTGGCGAATTTCCCGGGCTGACTGTCGCCAGTTGTCACTGAGAATTTGACACAGACGCTCAATCCCATACTGTACGCCTTGGGGATTTTCGGCTTCGGGAATTCCATCGGTGTAGAGAACCACCACATCGCCAGGATTTAACTGGATTTCCGCATCGGCGACAAAATCGGCAATATCGGCGACTAGACCAATGGGAAAGCCTAAATCAATGGTATCAACTCGCTCAATTTTACCACCCGAACGCACGACAATCATTTCTTCATGTTGTCCACTCAAGCGCAGTTTATCTTGGTGATAGTCCAAGAGGGATAGGGTGAGATTTTTCTCCGATTTCATTCGCTGGATATTATGATAAATCGTTCGATTCAGGACACTTAAAAATTGCTTTGAATCCGTTTTCACTCCTTCCAATAACGTTCTCACCGCCGTTTGCACCATAATCATCAAGACGCCACTTTCTAACCCATGTCCCGTGACATCGCCAATACCAATAGTGACATGACCATTATTTTGCAGGACATCATAATAGTCGCCGCCAACTTCAGTTGCGGGTTCCATAAAGCCAGCGATGTCTAAATCAGCAATCTGGTTCAGTTCCTCCTGTTTAGGTAACATCATCTGTTGCAGACGACGAGTTACCTCAACTTCAGCACTCAGGCGCAGATTTTCGGCTTTCAAACGACTATTGAGCAGGGTAATTTCCTGATTCGCTTGAGCCAATTGAGCCGTGCGTTTCTCCACTCTCGTTTCTAATTCTTCATTGGCATGTTGAAGTGCATCTTGACTCCGGCGCAATGCGATAGTCGCTCGTTGAACCGCTTTTTGCAGTCGCACTGGCTCACTGACTAAAATATAAACTAACACCCCAGCTAATAGTGCTGATAATCCGCCCCCTATCCACAACCATTTGGAAATGGGTGCTGTTGATGCCCATCCATTATCAGGAATTGCCGCTAATTGCCATGATCCGTTCGGTAACGTTACCTCTAAACGGACAGGATTTTGTTGAAAAGTACTGGCGTCTCCGAACACTAATTCTCCCGTTTTACCCAATCCATCTTTACCCCGAATTCCATACTGAAGTTTGGTAGAAAGATTGAGTAATCCGGCTTCCTGAAATAACGTATTGCGGTCAAAACCAATACCCACTAGACCCCAATAGCGACCACTTTGGGGAGGTTGGTCGGGGGGCGTGATAAATATCGGGGTACGACTAATAAATCCCCAATTTTTTTTAGGTTCTAACTGCAACGGACCGGCAAAAACGGTTTTACGACTTTGAATAGCTCTCTCAATGGCGTCTCGTTCTTCCGGAATAGTCATGGGGTTAAAGCCAATCGCGTCTTCGTTTCCGGCTAATGGGTAGAGATGGCTAACGATGTTATCTTTATACAGGGCTAAGAATTCAATCCCTTGTTGATCTTCAACGAGGACGCTAGAGAGACGCTCAAATTCGCTTTGGGTAATGTCTGGGTTAATCGTGGACACATACGCCAATAAACCTCGTGTGAGAAAAAGTCGCTGATTGAGGGCGGCTTCTAAGCGGGCTCTCGCTGCACTCAGTTGATTGAGAACATCCGAACGTTGTTGTTCGGAAAACCGTTGGTATTCAGCGCGTTCAAAACCCCTAACTACGGTTAGCAGAATAACTACCGTTAAGAAGGCGGCAAAATAAGGAAAAACGCGATTATTTAGGGCATAACGGATTGAAAACCATGGGTTGTTTGTCATTGGTTAGGGAACAGGCAACAGGGAACAGGGAACAGGCAATAGGGAACAGGCAATAGGCAATAGGCAATTAAACTTCAAAAATTTTTCTTTGTTTAATCACGAGTAAGGTGATATCATCGTAAAGTTGTTGTTCTTGAATATGCTGGCGTAGGTTATCAATAACAGCTTGCCGAATTTCAGCAGCGGATTGTTGCCAATTCTGACTGAGAATCTGACACAGGCGTTCGATGCCGTATGGTATCCCTTGGGCATTTTCTGCCTCTGGAATCCCATCGGTGTAGAGGACAACAGTATCTCCCGGATTTAACTGGACTTGAAGATGTGCTACGAAATCAGCAATATCAGCATCTAAACCAATGGGAAACCCTAGATCAATGGTATCAATTCGCTCAATATGACCTCCAGTCCGCACGACAATGATCTCTTCATGTTGTCCGCTCAAATTTAGGATACCTTTTTGATAGTCCAACAAAGCCAAGGTGAGGTTTTTGTCGGAGTTCATCCGCTGGATGTTTTGATAAATGGTGCGATTGAGGATATCTAAAAATTGCTTGGGGTCAGTTTGGTTACTTTCTAATAGGGTGCGGACGGCGGTTTGTACCATTAAGCTTAATACCCCGCTTTCTAAGCCATGTCCCGTCACATCACCAATACTAATTTGGACGCGATCGCGATACGGTAAAATATCATAATAATCCCCACCCACTTCCGTCGCCGGTTCCATAAACCCAGAAATCTCTAAGTCAGCAATTTGATTCAGTTCTGTCTCTTTAGGTAGCAGCATCTGTTGCAAGCGGCGGGTAACATCAAGTTCAGCACTCAATCGCAGATTTTCTGCCTTGAGACGTTGATTGAGCTTAGTAATTTCTTGATTTGCCCGAAACAAATCCGCTTGGGCTTGTTTGCGTTCCGAGATGTCGCGAAATGTACCCGTATAAAAACAATCTTGACCGGATTTCGTTTCCACAACCGTTGCTTCTAGGGGAAAGCGAGACCCATCAACGCGACAGCCAACAATCTCATGTCTGCCAACTTTTAATAACCGTTCCATCCCTATATCAGTATCATCGGCTACGGGTGTTGACCAATCCAATAGCTGATGAATATTCATACCCGTAAATTCGTTGATAGAATACCCAAATATCTCTTTCGCACTGGGATTAGCGGTGACAATTTTGAGTTGAGGTTTGGTGAAGGTAATAATCGCATCCATTGCGGTTTTGACAATGGCATCGGTGCGGGTTAATGCCTCTTCTAAGGCATTCATTACCTGGTTATAACGCTGGGCAATTTGACCGACTTGGGTAAACGGTTCCACAGGAACTCGTAAGCTTAAATCCTGAGTCTGGGCTTGGTTTTCCATGACCTGAAACAGGTCATAAATCTCAGTTTTGGCGCGATGTTCGGACACATTTAAACCCATCTGTTCCGCCTCAACACTCACCCGCATTGGCAAAAAACGATTAGTGATGAATAATAGGAGATAAGTTATGCTAAATGCCCAAATCCCACAACTAAGAATTCCGATTACCTGCACACCAAGCTGAATCACTGGACTCAACCCCGTATCCAGCAATTCCGGTTGACCAAACAAGGCGACAGCTAATGTTCCCCAAATTCCTCCACCCAGATGCACAGGTATAGCATCTACCGCATCATCAATTCGCCACCGTTCCAACCCCCTCGACATCAAGGTGGCAATAATCCCTCCAACCGCCCCAATAATCACGGATGCGGGAGAGGTGACAACATGGCAACAGGCGGTAATTGAAACGAGTCCCGCTAAGGAACCATTAATTAGGGATTCGACTTCCGGAAGTTGACACCGATACCAACTCAGCATTCCCGCTGCCATCATTCCCGCCGTACCCGCTAGCACGGTATGCACAATAATGCTAGGGACTTGCTCATTTAAGCTCAATGTGCTGCCCCCATTGAACCCCAACCAGCCAATCCACAGTAACATGGCACCTAAAACCGACAGGGGTAAATTAGACCCATGGATTTTTCGTGGCGGTTGATGATCCGGAAATCGCCCGGTGCGTGATCCGATAATCATCAGACTGGCGAGGGATACCCAGCCCCCCAGACTGTGAACGACTGTAGACCCCGCAAAATCAACAAAGCCTAACTGTTCTAGCCACCCCAGGGATGTGTCTAAATCAATCCCGTTCCACGCCCAATGTCCAAACAGGGGATAAATCAGACCAGACACCAAACTGGCTAAGATTAGGTAAGCCGGAAACTTCATCCGTTCAGCTACCGCCCCGGAGACAATCGTGGTAGCGGTGCTGCAAAACATGGCTTGGAACAAAAAGAAAGCCGCCAGTCGGGGTGTAGCTTCAACGTGAACGAAGAAATCGCTTGAGCCAATCCACCCCAGCACTGAAGTGCCAAACATAAAGGCATATCCGAACGCCCAAAATAAGGCGACAGATATGCCCAAGTCAGCTAAGTTTTTAATGGCAACATTGATACTATTTTTCGATCGCGTCAGCCCTGACTCCAGGCACATAAAGCCGGGTTGCATCAGGAATACCAAGCCAGAACAGACGAGGAGCCACAGAATATCAATCACTTATATCTGCCCCTTGTTTTTGGCATACAAATATATATCATCCTTACAGATATGCCAGGTCTAATTCCAGAACCTTTAGCGCAATTTTAATTAAAGCGGTTTGGTAATCAGATGTTTAGCGGCATCAAGTTCTAAGTTCTGGGCATAAGACAAGGCTTGCTCGTACTTTTGCTGATTGATATAAGCTTGAGTCAGTAACACCTCCCCTTGCATTCGGACTGAATAGCCTTGATTATCGGGTAATGGTTCATCATAGCTAATCGTTGAGAGTCGTGCGATCGCGTCTGGGTAAGCGCCAATTTTGCTATACTCGGCGATAATCTTAACTAAAAGCGGGTTGCGGATAGTTTCCAGATATAAATTTTGTCGTTGTACTGAGGTTGACTGGGAATCCGACAAATTTGTGTCTGGAGAGGAAGGGTAGATTTTGCATCCCATGTAAACAGCTAACCAATCATCAAATACCGAAAAGCTTACGAAAAAACACTATGCTTACCCAAATACGCCGTCTGTTGAATCGGTTTTTTAGAAGATCAAGGACAATCAACGATGAACCTCTGAACAAGGTAAGTTTGATTGTCATTATCTTGATTGATATTTTTATTTTAGTCAATGTTTTTACCGGACTGAATAATATTAGCCAATGGCATATTAGCCCTTCATCGGCTTACCCCTGTTATTCTGAGTGGAAAAATTACCAAACTCAAACAATTTCAGATAAAGATTATGAGATTATCCAGTCTTCAGTGAGATCGGCAATAAACTATCAATCTAATTTTCAGCAACCCTATCAACAAGCAGCGGTTGGACATCTAGGCAAAGTGTCTAAAACCTGCTTAGAGTACGGCAGTTACAAAGATAAACTCAATAATCCTGAAAATCAGCAAATCATAGCGGCTATTGATCAGAAACAAGAAGAAATAAGTCAGCTTGAACAAACGAATCGCAGTATTCGTGAGCAATATGACTCAACTTTATTAGAAAAAATAGCAGGTCAGTCTCGTGATCAGTCTATTAATAGAGTTGGTGCAGAGCAAGCCAAACAGCAACTGGAACAAAATAACCGCAATATTGCTAGGCTTAAACAGGAAATTGCTCAGCTTAAAAATCAACTGACCGCAAAACCCGAAAGTTTAGTTTTCATTAACTTTCTTAAGAATAAAAGGACATTTCAATCCATTGAAAACGCCTACCAGCGGGCATCCTTTTGGTATCCGAGCATCCAATTCAGCTTTCAAGCGCTTTTCCTGTTGCCACTAATTTTCCTTTCCTTATCAGTTTATAATTTTGCTCAACGAAAAGGATATGGACTTATTGCCCTAATTAGCTGGCATTTGTCAGTCGTCTTTTTTGTGCCACTCATCTTTAAGCTATTTGAGTTCCTGCAATTTGGTGCAATCGTTCAATTTCTCGTTGATATCATTAGCACCCTTTTAGGCGGACTCGTTTTTTTGGTCAGTTATGCTTATATCTTAATGGTTCCTCTGATTGGGTTTGGCATTATCAAATTCTTCCAAAAAATTGTCTTTAATCCCAAAGTGCAAGCAGCGACGCGAGTTCAAAAATCACGCTGTATCCGGTGTGCCAAGAAAAATATGACCCATGATGCCTACTGCTCCCACTGTGGTTTTTATCAATACGTTGAATGCCAGAATTGTCACAGTATGACTTACAAGTATTTACCTTATTGTAAACAATGTGGACATTCTCAAGATTCTAATTAATAAATTGCCGTTGTGCCACCTTTGCCATAAGCGTTCGCGATCGCGTACAATCCAGATAAACACAACTCCCTTTATTTTACCAGGAAGTCCTAATGATACAGACTCCATCTAGATCCATAACTCTGGAAGAATTCCTGAAACTACCAGAAACAAAACCAGCAAATGAATACATTAATGGGCAAATCATTCAGAAACCAATGCCACAGGGGAAGCACAGTACAATTCAAACGGAGTTTTCTACGACTGTCAATGTAATCCTTAAACCTGGGCGGGTTGCACGAGCCTTTTCAGAGTTACGTTGCACATTTGGTGGACGCTCAATCGTTCCTGATGTATCTGTAATTACTTGGGAGAGAATTCCCCGTGACGCGAATGGTGAAATTGCCAATACCTTTCCCATTGCTCCTGACTGGACAATCGAGATTCTGTCACCTGACCAAAGTCAGACCAAAGTAACTAAAAATATCCTACACTGTCTTAATCATGGGACTCAAATTGGTTGGTTAATTGATCCAGATGAGCAAACGGTATTTGTTTATCTTCCCCAACAGAAACTAGAGGTGTTTGATAAACCCGAACAGAAACTTCCCGTTCCCACCTTTGCCAATGAGCTGAATCTAAGTGTGGCGTCTGTATTTGGCTGGTTATCCGAGTAAGCTGTAACGCATTTAATTTGGGTATGAGTAGCGAGCAAGATGCTCAATGTAGCGAGCAAGATGCTCAATGTAGCGAGCAAGATGCTCAATGTAGCGAGCAAGATGCTCAATGTAGCGAGCAAGATGCTCAATGTAGCGAGCAAGATGCTCAATGTAG
>NZ_JAVKBY010000133.1:0-30529 GCF_040222985.1 Coleofasciculus sp. F4-SAH-05 | reverse complement strand
TTAATCGCTACCTATTCCCAATTTAATCGCTACCTATTCCCAATTTAATCGCTACCTATTCCCAATTTAATCGCTACCTATTCCCAATTTAATCGCTACCTATTCCCAATTTAATCGCTACCTATTCCCAATTTAACGGCGTGACAGCGTTTTCTTAAAAAATAGAAAGATGTAGCTAAAGTGTGGATTGTACTGGAGTGAGGATAGAAGCAACAAATTGAGTTACGACAATGTATGTAAATATCTAGCTGAACAATATCCAGTCGCATTTGCCGATTGGTTACTTGCCATTGAATCTCAGGAGGTTGAGGTACTCAAAACCGATGGCGCAGGTGGCGGAGCAAGTTGCTAGAATTCCTAATAGACAGCAGCGACAAAATATTTCTGGCTGTACAGAAATTCTGGCGGGGTTGCGGTTTGAGAAAGATTTAATTCGTCGGTTTTTGCGGGAGGATATGATGCGTGGATCTGTAATTTACCAAGATATTCTGCAACAAGGGATATTTAGCTTGATTAGGCGTTTGATTGAGCGGCGACTGGGTAAGGTTGAGCCAGCACTGCTCGAAGGGGTTCGAGAGTTATCTCCTGAGCAGCTAGAGGCGTTAGGAGTAGCGCTATTAGATTTTTCGGCAACTACTGATTTAGCAGCTTGGTTGGATCAGCAGCAGCCACGAGCAGGAGAGGTGAATCTGATTATCCGTCAACTTAAGCGGCGGTTGGGTGAGGTTGAGCCAGTATTGATTGAGCGGGTTAGGAGATTACCCATTGTACAGTTGGAAGCGTTGGCAGAAGCGTTATTAGATTTTGCGGACATGGCAGATTTAGTGGGTTGGTTGGAGCAGGTGCAGTAAGATTACATAAGTGATAACTTGGACTTTGGACAAAAAGGTAGACAGGATTAGTCAATTAAATGACTCGTGGGAAACAACTAACCGTTCTCAATGACTTTAACAAAGCCATGTCGCACCCCATAGATTAATCGAGTCACCGCCTCCTCATGATCTGAGGTAAAGGCATTATCCATCGGTGTGATCAGAAATTCATACCAGTCAGAGTGACTGATTTGACCCTTTTTCATACTTTGAGCAAAGAGTTGACTAAAGTCAAAGGAGTTACTGATTTTTCTCTGGTGAGCTTTTTTGGTCAGCATCTTATGTCTCTGTGTGTTTAATAGAGATTGGGGTAGACGATAACTAGATTGTAGTCAAGATTGAGGGGAAGTTTCTTGAAAACTTCGTAAAGAAATGTTGGTCAGTATTAAAGTTGACGGTTGAGATGGAGAACAGATAACAGTTAGGATTTGAAGCTTGTTTACATTCAAAGTAAAACGTCAAGACAGGGATTATTTGGTATATTCTGTTACCGTTTTTCAAAATCAGGCGGTTGGGGGGTAAAGGTATAAATCAGATTAGCCACTGATGTGCGAACCTTTCCCCCTTGAACACAGGGGGCAAGAAACTCGGTATCCTGAAGTTGGGTTTCTTGGGCGGCTATTTCGTTAAGCAGGTTATCAATGTCTGCCATGATCAAGGATTTGTTGATATGCCTCAATCATAGTCTGCGCGATCGCATCCCAACTATAATATGTTAGTGCATAGTCTCTAGCATTGACCCCACGCCGCTTTTGTTCCCCAGCATCCCTTAGCGCTTCCCGTAACGTTTGAGTCAACGACGCCACATCACACCCACAAACCCATCCCGCCTCCGCCCCCTTCACCTCTGGGCAAATATGCACCTGATCTGAAATTACCACAGGAGTTCCCGCCACCATCGCTTCGGCGACAGCAATACCAAAGTTTTCATAATAAGAGGGTAAAACAAATAAATCCGCCCCTTGTAGCAACGCCGCTTTTACTTCCCCCTCAACAAACCCTGTAATTGTCGTCTGAGACAATAGCGGCGACGCCTGAATCTGTCGTTGAATTTTACGTTCATACTCTGGATCTTGAGGATTAGCGCCCGCTAAGATAAACTGAAATGCTAATCCTTCAGCCAAAAGCGTTTCTAAAGCAGGAATCAGTAAATCCAATCCCTTCTTTGGATCAATTCGAGACATAAATAATAGGATGGGTGATTGGGTAGAAACGTTTCCTGGAACATCTGTAGGGGCGGGTAATGGGACGTTTGTTTCACCATTGATGATATCGTTTGTGGACAACCCGCCCTGACGTAGAGACGCGCCATGGCGCGTCTCTACATCCTCCGGAGGCGTAACCCCCAAAGGAATCACAATATCTGGCGCATTCGTACCAAACCGTTGAGAAATCTTTGCCTCTTGTTCACTGGTAAAATGAATCCCCGCCGCCCCAGCTAAATTAGCGCCTTCCCACAATCCCACATAAACTTGTTTTAAGCGTCGCTTCTTCTGTAAATCCGCCGGATCAAGCGTACCCAATGGACGCAAAAGATACAGTAAATTCCGTTTTCGGGCGACTGTTGCCGCCGCCGTACTCACAGGCGAAAACAGGGCATGAATATGCGCCAGATCAAACTCCCCTGCATGTTGCCACAACCAGCTTAATAATAAGAGAGAAAACTTATAACGACGGAACGGAGAACACCGGAAATATCTTACCTGATAACCCTCTTGGAAAACAGGTTTATCCAAAGGAACATCCAGTGGCGGTTGACCAAAATCCCCATTACTATCAGTCGTCAATATCGTAACATCTACTCCCTGATTCGCTAGCGCCTTAGAAAGTCCCAGTACCATTTGACTCGGACCCCCATAAACCAGCGAAATAGAAGGAACAATTTGTAAAATTCGCATTTTTGTCATTCGTCATTTGTCATTTGTCATTTGTCATTTGTCATTTGTCATTTGTCATTTGTCATTTGTCATTTGTCATTTGTCATTTGTCATTTGTCATTTGTTATACTCGCAAAGCGATAAGAAAGCTACATCATATCATCGCCAATTATTTCCCAACCCTATAAAAATCAAGTCCCAATCCTATAATCCCCTCTGCGTCCCTCTGCGTAAACCTCTGCGCCCCTCTGCGTTTAAAAAATATAATTCCGATACCCCGTCTCATCACTCAATAAGTCTCCGATAAAACTCCAACAACTGCCGCGCCAAAGCCTTATTCGTATACTGCCTCATCGCTCGTTCATACCCCAACTCAGCCAAATGCTTCGCCAACTCCGGCTGTTCCATCAGCGATACCAACTTATCCCGTAACGCTTCTACATTCCCCTCCGGAAACACCAAACCTGCATCCCCAATCACATTTGGAATTTCTCCGGAATCCGACCCAATCACAGGCACCTTTGATGCCATCGCCTCAATTAAAACATGACCAAACTGTTCCTTCCATCCCGCCGCCGTTAGAGTTTTAAACTTATACGTCGTCTCAGAGGGCAAAACTAAAACAGTCATCAAATTAATATAATTTGGCACTTCGTCATGAGGCACACTCTCCACCCAAATCATCCGGTCTTTAATTCCCCATTCCACCGCCTTTTCCATTAACACAGTTTGCAGAGAACCCCGTCCTAGCAGTAACCATTTCCAGGGATGTTCCTTGATCCCCGCCAATGCTTCCCCTAGAGTTAATAACCCTTTTTCCTCAACAAACCGCCCCACAAATCCGACGACAAATTCATCCTCTTGAAGTCCTAACTTGCTTTGTAACGCGGCTTGAGATTGTGGACGAAATCGGCTTTCATCCACACCCAATTGAGGCATAACAGTATAAGCCCCGTGATAACCATGCTGCTGGAGTACCTCCACCGCATCCTGATTTCCTGCAACCAGTCCGTGAGTATTCTGAAGATTATAGTCGTGCAATATCGATAAAGGAAATTTAACTTGGTAGGGTAAATTCCACCAAGTAAAGAATACATTTTTTGCCTTTAGCCCTAAAACTTGATTCAAGGCAATGAATTGGGCATATCCTAATGCCTTTGCGCCTTGTTCAACTTGAATGATATGGGGTCTAAATTTACGTAATAAGGAAAGGATATCTGTGCCAAATGTAAGTAATCCTTGGTTGTTTTGGCTAAAGTTAGAGACAGGAACAACTCGAAATGAACCCTCTTGACGCGGTTGAGTTTCAATAATTTTATTTTGTACGCCCCCTGGACGCCAGCGACGGGGTACGACTACGGTGACTTCAATGTCAGGTTCTAATTTAGCGAGTTCCCGTAGCTTTTCGCAGTTAAGATCAACAATATAGGTATGACTGGCAACTAGAATTTTCATGCTTTTTGTCATTCGTCATTTGTCATTCGTCATTTGTCATTCGTTATTCGGTATTCATGTTTAGACAATAGGAAAAAGGCAAGAGAGAATGGATATAATCAACCCTCAACCATCAACTTTTTCATCCAACTGGGTATAAACTTGTCCCTGATCCCAACTGGACTTGATTTGAGTTTTCAGGGCGTCTATAAACCCGATAGTGTAGAAACCTCCACGAGTAACAATTTTGATTGGAGAACCACTCTTGTTACAGGGGGGATTTCCGAGAACGTGACAATCAAAAAGTTTGGCGAATAAGCGCACCTGCTGACTGGGGGTGAGGTTTTTCAGCGCCATCAGGAAATGATTGTGGTAAAACGTGACTTGGTATTTTAGCGATCGCGTACTAATATCATGACAACCGCCCGTCTCTTCGCCTAAATGCACCAAATAGGCATCGGGATCATACCAAATCTGATACCCCGTTTGCCGTAATCGCAGACAAAAATCCGACTCTTCCCGTACCGCACTCCCGCGAAATCGTTCGTCAAACCATATCCCATGCTTGGTAAAAATCTCCCGGCGGTAGGACATATTACAACCTCTAGCGGAAATCACCCACTGCGGTTTAATCGTATGCACTAAGTCAATGTGATACCAGGCAATTCCGGGGTCCATCGCTTGAGGAGGTAAATCCTCGATTTCATAGTCTCCTTGATGTTTTTTCTTAGAATCGGCTAACTTCATTCGGTCAAACACTCGCCCCGCAACCGCCCCAACCTCCTGACGTTCATAGTTCCGGGCGTGGGCGTTTAAGTACCCATCAGGCATTTTCACATCATCATCGATAAACACAATAATTTCGCCCGTCGCCCGTCGCACGGCATAATTTCGCGCCCCAGGTAGACTCGCCCAGTTCACCCGAAACCATTTAATTTTCTGGTCATTCGCCAGTTGTTGTAAATAGGCTTCGATTTCAGGTTTGTGGTTTTGAGTTTGATCCACAACTACAATTTCAACAGCGGGATAGTCTTGCTTGAGTACATCTTCTAAGGTATCTCGCAAGGGTTCCTCGCGTTCATAAGTGGGAATAATGACTGAAATTAACGGCTCATTCACGGCTATTTTTTGAAAGGGTAATTGTTGATTGTTGATTGTTCATTGGTAATCCTCTTCCCCTGCTCCCCCAGCTTCCCCTGCTCCCCCAGCTTCCCCTCATACACTAAGAGACTGCTGGGGTAGCAATGCGTGGTTTAGATACCTTTTTTTTACCGTTCTTTTGTACATCCGATTCATCCTGTTGTTGGATAAGTTTCTGTTTTCGCAGTTCCTGTCGGTCTATCTTGGGTAAGGCTAGGATGACCCCAGCAAAAAACCAATAGTAGACAGCTACGGGGTCTGTATCCAAAGGATACCAATAGGTGTTATAACTGATAATCAAAACAAAGACCCAATAACTAGAGCCAAAACTGCGTAAATTTTTGTCACGAACCGATTGTTTAGCTTGAAATGTAGTAAATGTCAAGTGCGTCACAAACGCCAAAAACGCTAGGGTGCCGATGTTACCGATTTCAAAGATAAGTTTGGGATAATAGGTTTCAACCAGTGAAACATCCCCAAAGGTACGAGTAGAATTTGTAGCTCGTCCTAAACCATTACCGAGCCATCCCTCAGTGTTATAAGTCGCCCATTCAAATTGCTCTTGAATAAATGCTTGCGGTGGTGAAGCCTCGGCACGCCCCTTAAAACTGTCAATCCGTTCCTGAACCAGTTCTGGGTTTGTGGCTAATCCAATCCCCAGAATCACGGCGAGTCCCACGCCAATTGGAATAAACCGCTTTAAATTCGCGATTTGACCTGTCAGGATCAACAAAAGTATCGTAATAGCCGGAACCAAAGCTAGGGCAATTCGCTGACCGCAAATGACCGCATTGACAAAAACCAGTGCCATTCCCACCAAACCTCCAATTCGCCACAAGAAAGACGAATCGCTAAAGGCGGCGGCGAATGTCAACGCACTATTGCCTATCAAGAACCAACCCCAGTGCCAAGGAGACACAAAGGTTCCTGGCAAGCGAATCATATTCTGTGATGGACTGTACAGTAAAGCCCCACCAATATAACAGCGAGCCTCTAAGCTGGCTTTAAATAACTCAACCCCTGAGAGATGATCCGTACCAGCACACCTGCCGCTCTTAAGCATCATGTACTGCCACAGCCCTAGGAGGCAGCAAGTAATTGCCAAACCTAGATGTAATCGGCTACAAAATAGCAACTCCTTTTTACTTTTGAGCAAATGTTGAGCGCAAAAAATCAAGGGAACATATCCCAGGAAAATTTTCAAGCCCAAAACTCCCTGAAGAAAGGGTTGTCCTGACTCCTTGCCTGTCAACTGCAAACCGTTGACAAAGAATAATGTCAACAGAGATAACACCAAGCAAATACTCAGTGTTGGCATGATGCTTTGGGGAACAAAGAAGGGTTTCTTTTCGCGTCGGCACTGTTGGTATAAGCCAATGAGGGCAGGAATATATAATCCATCTTTGGCTAATTGGAGTAGAGCGCTACCTCCAAGCATATACACAACAGTGCCGCTAAAGGGCATGTAAATGAGAAATAGCCACAGTGCCTTGCGGGGATATTTATAGGACAGGGCAAAACAAGGTATGATAGCTCCGGCGATCACACCCATCTTGGGTTCAGCAACCACACTCGCGATCGCGCCTAGGAATATCCCCGGCAATAGCGTCATGAACAGCCATTGAATCAGTTCTTGGCGCTGCTTTTGTGCTTTACGCTTTTGGGCTAACTGCTCCTTCAAACTCAGGAGAGGGGCTTCAGACTGCTTTGACTGCTTTTTCCCTTTTTTTGAGGTTTTCGATTTTTTTGATTTTGATTTCGATTTCGATTTAACCATGGCAAAGCTGTCACGTTGCCCATTCCTTTCGATTGTGGCACATCCACAAGCGAGGGTGTAGGGAAGCAATGTAGAGACGTAGCATGCTACGTCTGGAAGCTAGGGGAGTTCTCATATCCTTTCTCATTGCCTTTGAGCCTCCTGCCTTTGAACTTAAATGGAATGGTACTGACTGGTATGTTGGTGGGCAGTGCCCACCCTACGGTATCTCAATGGTTTCGGCGATGCCAAAAGGCTTATTTCAGTGCCATTCAACTTAAATGTTTTTCCACAACAGAAACCAGTTTGGCTGTCCAGTGCGTTACCATTTGCGCTTCAATGGCTTCTACCATCACCCGAATGACGGGTTCGGTTCCTGATGCTCGGACTAAAACTCGCCCTTGATCTGCCATTACGGTTTGAGCTTGGGAAATGGCATCCATCAGGGGTTGACAGTCTTGCCAATGTAAACGGCGATCGCGGTTTTCGACGCGCACATTTTGCAGGAGTTGGGGATAAGTCTGAAAGCTTTGATCCACCAATGTTTTTAAGGAAACCCCCGACTGCCGTACTAATGAGGCTAAATGCAAAGCCGTTAACATACCATCACCCGTCAAGCCGTAATGGTAGCAAAGAATATGTCCCGACTGTTCACCACCCAGCATGGCACCGGTGCGATCCATTGCCGCCTGAACATATTGATCACCCACAGCCGTTCGTACCAGTTTACCGCCACTGGCTTTCCATGCTCGTTCAAAGCCCAGATTTGCCATAACTGTGGCAACAATTAAATCATCCGGGAGTTGATTCCTTTGTTGTAACGTTTGTCCCCAGAAATAGAGAATGTAATCGCCATCAACAACTCGACCTTCACTATCAACTGCCATCACTCGATCCGCGTCACCATCAAAGGCAAACCCCATATCAGCCGACTGTTCTCGTACCGTCTTCTGGAGACAGGCTAAATGAGTCGAGCCACAATTTACATTAATGCGATCGCCATCAGGTTGATTATGCAAACAGATAACTGTTGCGCCCAACTCGGAAAAGACTTGTTCTGCTAACCTTGCCGACGCCCCCCACGCCAAATCCAGGACAATTTTCATCCCCTGTAAATGGGTTCCAGATTGCAGGGGACGCCGTAATGATTCCAGATAACGTCCCACTAATTCGGGTCGGTGATAATGCTGACCCGGGGTATGAGCAATCACAGCCGTATCCACTATGCCTCGGATACCTGCCTCAATCTGCTGCTGCAATTCCCCTGGCAGTTTTGTCCCTTGGGCGCTAAAAAATTTAATCCCATTGTCTTCTGGGGGATTATGACTGGCAGAAATCATTACCCCTCCTACGGCTTCTGAGAAACGGGTTAGATAGGCAACTCCAGGGGTGGGACATAAGCCTAAATTCCACACCTCTAATCCAGCTAAGTTTAAACCTTTACTCAACGCCGATGCCAACATATCGCTGGAGTTGCGCGAATCCTGTCCCACAATCACCGGACCCAATGCAGAGGCTTGAGAATGTAAGACTTGACCTGCCCAAAACCCAATTTGTCGGGTTAATTCGGCGGTGAGCAGCTCACCCACTCGTCCCCGAATCCCATCAGTACCAAATAAGGGAGTCTTGGGCAGAGTTAGGGGTAAATCCGTGAGCATCCCATGAGTTGAAGATTTGTGTAGATGTCTGGGGGTAAACCGATGGATGTCCTGACGGCGGACAGGAGATGTAACCATAACTTGAATTTCCTCACACAACACAATACTGTGGAGGATAACACTTTCTTCTCGGGTTGTTATCAGTCATTCGTCATTCGTCATTCGTCATTTGTTAGGGAACAGGGAACAGGGCACAGGGAATACAACATTGTTTAGACGGGGCGGGTTAGTGACATCAGGGCGAAATATAACGATATGATCAATTTAATCTCCCCCCTGCCTATTGAGATTTCATCAACGGCTTACCAAAGGCGGGATGGTCGTAAGCTGTCCAGGTTTGATTGTGAGAGTTGGTGATGATGGTTTGAGTGGGAGCTTGGAAGAAAGGACTCGACTTCCTAAAATCCACTGCCATTTTTGACTGGTCAATCCCTTGGTTAAGGGTTTGCTGGAACTCTTGAATGGATTGGGACGTTGTAAATCCCCACTTTTCCCGAACACCATCTTCTAGCTTATTGAGCAATGTGATAATATTTTGCTGAGTAATCGTTGCATCGTTAAACGGGACAATGCCTAAGTAAGCAATAATCAATAATTCAGAATTACTGGCACTAAAGGTCAAAGAGGTTTTCCGCACACCAACATTCACGTTGGGTGCTGTATTGAGAACGGGAAAAATCTGCGCTAGTTGATGATAAACACGGACTAAGGCTAAATTCGCGGCTATATCTAAAGGAGCATCAATCAGAATCGTGACCGTGGGTAGGGTTTCGTTAAAAAACTTGTGGGATATTTCTTCCGTTGAAAGGTTAACCACCCGGCTGTGATCGCCCTCTGGACTCAAATCGACCCACTCGCAGACAATCCCTTGGGTTTTGAGACCCACACGAGACACGCCATGCAATTTTGCTCCCGTGAGCGTTGCCCCGGTTAAATCGGCTCCAATCCAATCGGCATGAATTAATCGCGCTTGGGTCAAATCCGCATAAACTAAACTGGTATTAAGCAAATTGGCATGAGTCAAATCTGCCCCGGTTAAATTTGCACCACTTAATTTCGCCTCACTCAGATTTGCCCAACTGAGATTCGCACCACTCAAATCAGTCCAGCGCAAGTTCGCACCACTGAGATCCGCACCGGCTAAATTGGCGCAACTGAGATTGGCTTGCTTGAATTCAGCGTGACGAAAATTGCTATTACTCAGATCACTACGGCTCAAATCGGCGGCGTTTAAATTGGCACCTTCTAGATTTGCCCCGGTGACAAACGCCCCACGTAGGTTGGCTTCGCTCAGATTAGCCCGTTGCAGTTTGGTGTCTCTGAGGGCGGCTTCTCGCAGATCCGCCCCACTGAGGTTGGCTTCTGTCAGGGTGGCGCCACTTAACTTGGCACGAATTAGTTCCGCCCGAATCATCGCCGCCTGCGTCAGTTGCGCTCCCCCCAAGTCGGCTCGAATCAAATTGGCAACGTTGAGATTGGCTTTGGTTAAGTTGGCTTTGGTAAGATTTGCACCACTGAGTCTGGCTACATTCAGTCGCGCCCGACTTAAATTAGTTCCAATTAAATAAGCACCACTGAGGTTGGCTACACTTAAGTTGGCTTCACTTAAATCGGCACCACTGAGATTAATCCCACTCAGATTGGCTTCGGCAAGGTTTGCACCGGAAAAGTTTTTCACGCCAGCCGCATATTTTTTGAGAATTGCCGTCACATTCATTAATGCTATCCCTTAATTGAACTGCCAGAGGATACGTTTTCACCGAAAGCGCTACCCATTGGTGTTGTTATCGGATCAAGTTTCCCAGTAGAGTGTCAAGGTAGAGTTGAGTGGGATAAATTAAAGTCATTCTCCCTTATGGTGCTTATCCTCTCCCACTGGTCAAGGGTAGCGCTACAGTCAAACGATGATAGTTGGGAAGGGTGCGAAGACTCTCCCACTCCAGCTTTGCCTAAAAAAAACTGAATTTGAGATGATTTGATTAGCTTAGCGTGGATGGCATGGGATTATGAAGATTGGAATTGTTGGACTTGGACTGATTGGGGGTTCTCTGGGACTAGATTTGAGAAATGATGGTCATTCTGTCTTGGGAGTGTCTCGCCAAGACTATACCTGCAACAGAGCCATTGAACTCGGTGTCGTGGATGACGCGAGTGTCAAAATGAACCTTTTGGCAGCGTCTGATATTATTTTTATTTGTACGCCAATTTCCGCGATCGCGCCAACGCTTCAGGCGTTAATTCCCCATCTATCCCCTGAAACCATCATCACGGATGTGGGTTCAGTGAAAACGGCGGTGCTGGAAGCGGTAACCCCCCTGTGGCATAATTTTGTCGGTGGACATCCGATGGCGGGTCGAGAATCGAATGGGATTGAGGCGGCGGTATCGGGGTTATTTACGGATTGTCCTTATGTGTTGACACCTCTGGATACGACGCCAACCGCCGCTGTAAAACAGGTGGAGCATTTGGTGCGATCGCTCACCAATCGGGTTTATTTCTGTAGCCCTCAGGATCATGATCGCGCCGTGGCTTGGATTTCTCACCTGCCAGTTATGGTGAGTGCTAGTTTAATTAATGCCTGTATCGATGAAACTGATCCGATTGTTTTAGAGTTAGTGCAGCAATTAGCCAGTTCCGGGTTTCGGGATACCAGTCGGGTGGGTGGCGGAAATCCGGAGTTAGGGGTGATGATGGCACGTTATAATCGGGACTTTTTATTGCGATCGCTCTTATCTTATCGTCACCGTCTCGATGAATTGATTGAACGGGTTGAGCAAAGCGACTGGCAAGGCTTAGAACAGCAACTCCAAGACACTCAAGCCGCGCGATCGCAATTTTTCTCACCCTCTGTTGATCACCGGTAAGACATTTCTACCAATTCAGGGCGATCAGGATAACTGTTGTTACCCCCCATAATCATCTTATGTCTTACAGCGACTTTACTTTAACTAAAGCCAAACAAGAGTTCGGCTTAACTACGTTAGAAAAACGTGATATTTTCGCCGATAGTCCTGAATTAGCCACCAGTACATTACTGGCAGAAATTCTCAACTATAACCTACCGATTGCATTAGCTAGTAATAGTGAAAAAGCTCGTTCAGAACTCATTATAGCACCCATATTAGTTGATTTACGCCGACAATTAAATGAGCAAATAAATTTATTCTCTGGAGTCGATTTTACTGTAGATAAAGACAAAGGATTAAATGGAGTCTGTGATTTTATTATCACTAAATCACCAGAAATACTGATAGTAACAGCACCCGTCATTACCATTATAGAAGCCAAAAAAGAGAATATTAATGCTGGATTAGGTCAGTGTGCGGCGGCAATGGTTGCGTCCCAAATTTTCAATCAGCGATCGGCAACTGAAATTAAAACAATTTACGGTGCGGTGACGACGGGTAGTATTTGGCAATTTCTCAAATTAGACGGGCAAACCTTGTCCATTGATTTAAGCGAATATTATCTCAAAGATGTAGATAAAATTCTTGGTATTTTAGCGAGTGGCATTTCTCATCAAAATGAAGTATAAGTAAGGTTTGCGGCACAAAACTGGAATCCTTAGATCAAGGAACTTCAAGAAACCCCTTTTTGAGGAGGCGATTGAAATCGCTGCTACACAAACAAAGTCCGCCTGCGCGGACTAGATTATAAAGGGGGTGGCTAACCCGGATTTGATATCAGACCCCATTTATATAGGGCTTGCTGAATTAATCGGGAAGCTATACTATGCAAGGGTTTAAAGCCATTTTTTAACCCAACAAGTGCAAGGTTTTTAAACCATTACGCTCTTGCATCCTTGAATTTTCACCTCCGCGAGCGCAGAATCTTCCCCCAACCGGGGGTTGAAACTGTTCCCTGTTCCCTGTTCCCTGTTCCCTGTTCCCTCCCCTCACCACAAAATTTATTCAGCAGACCCTATATAACTTTGCCATGCCTGCCAGAAAAAGTAAGTGGCTAAGATAGCCAGTAATGTATTAAATGCAAAACCAACCACCTGCTCCGGTAATTTGGGCAAAAAACGGGTACTAATTTGGGCTCCCAATAAACCTCCTGTACCAAGCAGTAATCCCTCAATCCATAACACATTCCCCTGTACAGCATGACTGACACAAGCCGAAATTGCGGTAATCACAATCACGCCTAAACTGGTCTGAATTGCTGTTTTAATACTCTGTCCCAAGAGTAAAATTTGCAAGGGAACCAGAATCACACCTCCACCCACACCAAATACACCAGCGAGTAAGCCTGCGCTACTTCCTGTGCCAATTCTGGCTAATGCTGCTTTGCTTTTGGAGTGGGGAGTTTGTCGTTGATTTTCCGTTTCTGAAGCGTTTTGCTTTTCTCGTTCTTTCAAACGTTTGCGGAGTCGCACTAAGTAAATATTAATTAGGAGTAATAGTCCAAATGCCGCCTTTAACCAGTACTCGGCAAATAATTCGGTTAAATAAGCGCCAATCGGCGCTGTTATTATCGCCGGAAAGCCAATGGCAATGATGCGTTTAAAATTTATGTTACCCAGCCGCCAATTCTGCACCGTACCCGAAATCGCTGTAATCACGATTGACAGGGTGCTTGTGGCAACGGCTTGTTGATAGTCATATCCTAAGGTTACCAATAAAGGTACAAGAACTGTACCGCCACCGATTCCCAAAAAGCCGGCTAGGATTCCGGCAAATAAGCCAGCAGATGCGAAAATTAATAACTGGGTCGGTGTCATTGGTTATTGGTCATTAGTCATTCGTCATTAGTCATTCGTCCTATGTTGGTTTAGAAGGGCGGGTTTAGTCAAGTTATCGGATATCAACCGAAGGTTATCAGTAAAACCCGCCCCTACAGGTTTAACCGCTAACTACTTTGTTCGGGAATGGTGATATCTAACGATGTGACATTGTTAGACAGACTGGTTAAGGGAGGCTGAATCGCGTTGGTATTACCAACAACTAACGTAACCAGTTGATTAGGTTGGAGATACTTTTGCGCCACCCGTTGCACATCTTCAATTGTCGTCTCTTTCACCTTCTGCTGATAGCGGAAGAGAAAATCTTCGGGATACCCATAATATTCATACCGCATCAGCCGTGATAAGGTTTGGCTGGGATCTTGGAAATTAAAGACAAATGAGTTCAGGACTTGGTCTTTAGCAGACGCCAGTTCTTCAGGAGTTACAGGGGTGGTGCGAATTTTCTCAATTTCTGAGCGAATCGCTTGAATAAAAGATACCGTTGCTTCAGAACGAGTTTGTCCGCCTGCAACAAACATGCCAGGATAGTCGTGGCGAGGACTCCAGAAGCCATAGACGGAATAGGCTAAACCTTGGCGCGATCGCACTTCATTAAATAACCGTCCACCAAACCCATTCAGGATTTGATTCATCACATCCAACGCCGGATAATCAGGGTTATCAAATTCTCCGCCAATATGTCCCAGGTACACATAACTTTGGGTGAGTTGAGCCTGATTCACGACAAATAAACCGTCTGCCTTTGCCTGAGACGCAGAGGGTACAGTTATCTCTGGGGGAGGTGATGAGAGGTTCCAGGTACCAAACTTCTCCTGAATCCGCGATCGCATCTTGTCTGAATCAAAATCCCCCACGATACCCAAAATCATCCGTTCGGGATGGAAATAGGTCTGATAAAATTCCACCATATCGTCACGGGAGATATTGGCTAGGGTCTCATATTCAATAGTGCGGGCATAAGGACTCTGCTCACCATAAATCAGTTTAGTAAATTCGCGACTGGCAATATCTTTAGGATCATCATTGCGACGGGCAATTTGTCCCGCTTGTTGCTTTTTCGCCAACTCCAGCTTATCTTCAGCAAAGGCAGGCTTTTGAATCACCTCAGCAAATAAGTCAAACACCATATCCACATCTTCGCTGAGGGCATTGAAACTGGCGCTACCACTTGACGTGCTAATCCCTGTTTCCACAGACGCCGCCCGTTGTTCGAGTAACTGATTCAGTTCATCCGGCGAATGTTCTGTTGTCCCGCCTGTGCGGAGGACTTCTCCAGTAATATTGGCTAAACCAACCTGATCAGGGGGTTCAAGGCGATCGCCTGTATGAATCATCGCTGTTCCACTCACCAAGGGCAATTCGTGGTCTTCCATTAAATAGATAACGATGCCATTATCAAGTTGATAGCGAGTATACTCCGGAATTTTAATCTCTGACAGAGGGGGAAAGGTTAACTCGGTATAGTGTTTTGCCGTAGCCGCCACAGCAGGCGTGCGCGATACGACAACCAATAGCATTGTGGCAACCAGTAGTCCACACCAGCGCCAGACTTTTCGACCGAATCTGTTCAATGTACGATTGCTCATTAGTAAGTAGGTAAGAATAATTAAAGTTAACGGTTCTAATCGTCATTCGTCATACTCGCTTCCCGAAAAGAAGCAAGCTAAGTCATCCTTCTTAGGTAAGGGTTTGAGTAGTATAGCTGCTACCTTAGCAGGTTAGGACATTCTTTACTGTTCCCTGTTTCCTGCTTAGGAGCAACTAATGCAATAATTCTTTGACGAAGGACGAAGGACAAATGACAAATGACAAAGGACTATTTAGATAACAACCGTCCAATAGTACGATTTTCCGGCGTGAACGTCTCTTGAGCCACCCGTTGGATATCAGCAGGTGTAACTTGGGCGATTGAGGCGAGTTCATTAAACAGATTCCGCCAGTCGCCTGTTTTCACCTGATATTCAACTAAATTACGTGCCATTCCCATATTAGAATCGAGCGATCGCAATAAGCCAGCACGGGCTTGGGTTTTTACTCGTTCCAACTCTTGGGCTGAAACAGGTTCGGTTTTAAGTCGCTCAATTTCTTCTCCTAGGGCTGTCGCGACTGTTTCAACGGTATGTCCGGGTGCCGTTAGGGCATATAACAGCATCAGATTTGGATATTTATCTCCCGGAAACCCGCTAAATCCTGCTGCTGAAAGCGCAACTTGCTGTTCTTCAACCAAGGATTTATACAGGCGAGAAGTGCGACCATCGCTGAGTAAACGCCCGATAATTTCATAAACTACATGGTCAGGATGGGTACGAGAGGGGCGGTGGTATCCTTCTAAATACCAGGGTTGAGATGGTAATTCCAACGTCACCTCCCGCGTTTGTTGCTGGGGAGGTTCGACAATGCTGACTTCAGAGGCGGCGGGTTTTGCTTCATAGCGTCCGAAGTACGTTTGAGCTAACGCTTTAACCTCGTCGGGATCAACATCACCAACAACGGCGATGGTTAATTCACTGGGAACATAATGGGTTTCAAAGAATTGCCGCACATCGTCGCGAGTCAGGTTGCGGATGTCTTCGTCATACCCAATCACAGGACGCCGATAGGGATGGACTTGGAACGCGGTATCCAGAAAAGCCTCGATCATTTTACCGATGGGCGAGTTGTCGGTTCGCAGACGCCGTTCTTCCAGAATCACCTCTTGTTCTTTATAAAATTCACGGAACACGGGTTCTAGAAAGCGTTCCGACTCCAAAGACATCCACAGTTCCAGTTTGTTGGAGGGGAAGCTGTAGAAATAAACCGTTGCATCGGCGGAGGTAGCGGCATTTAATCCGACACCTCCAGCTTGTTCAACAATTTGACCCAACTCATTTTGCTTGACTAAGCTAGCGGCTTGGGCTTCAATTTGGGCAAATTCTTCTTGGAGTTGGGCAACCTTTGCCTCGTTCCCTGCCTTTTTCGCGGCTTTAATTTGTGCCGCTAACTGATCCAAGCGGTTTAACAGGGGTTTTTCTGCTTGATAATTTCGGGTGCCGATTTGCTTGGTTCCCTTAAAGGCTAAATGTTCCAGAAAGTGAGCCACACCCGTTTTGCCTACAGGTTCATCAACGCCACCGACATCAGCATAGGTGGCAAAGGAGACAACGGGGGCTTGATGCCGTTCGAGAACGATAAACTTCATCCCATTATCGAGGCTAAACTCCGTCACCTGGTCAACGACGCCATCCAAGTAAGGTTGGATTGATTCGGCGTTCGTCGGTGGAGTTTCGCTGCGAGCCAAAGCCCCCAACGGGATACTACTCCATACTAGAGTTACGACTAAGAACGCTCCGAGGATGGAGCGCCAGGGGTATTTTCTCAAGTGAACAGTCCAACGTAGAAAACGCAAAATAGATCTCTTGGTCATTTGTCATTCGTCATTCGTCTTATGTCATTCGTCATTTTTAATTTAGGTTAGGGGAGGCGAAATCCATAGGACTTTATATAGTTTAGCTTCCCCAGCTTCCCCAGCTTCCTCCTATCATGCGACTTGTCGTTGATGACAACTAACTTTTTGTAAATTTTCACCCGTTTGGGGGAAGAAATAACCTAGTGTAAAATACGTCTAATCTTAAAAGCGTGCCTTTTCTGGAATAGATGACCTGTCGCCCATAGCCCTTGCTGCTCATTTGGAAGCCAATGCGAATCTTACATCAGCCCCCTCACTCAGAGACAGAGACAAAGCAGCGTATCCTAGATGCTGCCCAACGCTTATTTGCTAGTCGAGGGTATAACGGGACAACAACCCGTGACTTGGCGGCAAAAGCGGGTGTCGCGGAAGGGACTCTATTTCGCCATTTTGAGAATAAAAAAGCCATATTAGTCGAGGTGGCGACCCAAGGATGGGTGGAATTGCTCACGGATTTGCTGACGGAATTGAGCGAAATGGGGAGTTATAAAGCTGTGGCGCAGGTGATGCGGCGACGGATGATGCGGATGCATGAAAATGCGGATATGATGCGGGTTTGCTTTATGGAAGCCCAGTTTCACCCCGATTTACGCGATCGCATCCAGTCGGAAGTCATTGCTAAAATGTCCGATGTGGCGGAAGCGTTCTTTGAAACGGCTATGGAACGGGGGATCTATCGGCGGACTAATCCCAAGGTGGTGGCGAGGGTATTTTTAGGCATGTTTGCTGTGGCGGGGTTTAGCGATGAGACGATTATGGAACCAGGAGCCTCCCTCAAAGATGTGCAAGACATGGCAGAAGGCATTGCTGATATTTTCCTTAATGGTGTGTTAGCGAAGGATTAAGAATTAGGAATTGAATAGTTGATGTACTCTAATAAGAATCAGTCTGTCAGTCTTGGAGGCAACCCCAAATGGTACAAGCACCTTACGTACCTTTGACACTGGAAGAGTTTCTGCAACAACCAGAAACCAAACCTGCCAGTGAATATATTGATGGTAAGATTATTCAAAAACCGATGCCCCAAGGAAAACACAGTACGATTCAAGGTGAACTTGTACCTGCGATTAATGCCGTTGTCAAACCTAAACGCATAGCGCGTGCGTTCCCAGAGTTGCGTTGTACCTTTGGTGGGCGTTCAATTGTCCCCGACATCGCTGTTTTGGTTTGTAGCCGGATTCCCCGTGACGACAATGGACAAGTTGCTAACACGTTTCCTATCGCTCCAGATTGGACAATTGAAATTTTGTCACCGAATCAAAGCCAAACAAAAGTTACGAAAAACATCCTTCATTGTTTGAAGTATGAAACTCAAAGGGGTTGGTTAATTGATCCGGATGAGCAAACCGTTTTTGTTTATCGTCCCAGACAAGAAACTGAAGTGTTTGATCAGCCAGAAGCATTGATTCCTGTACCATCTTTTGCCAGTGAGTTGCAAATTACAGTCGGAGATTTATTGGCTTGGTTGTTGGAGTAAAGACGCGCCCTAGCCTGTCTCTATAATTCCCGTGCTTGTTGAATCCAAGCGGCGACTTGATCAACAGTAGGACTCAGATCACGCCGTTGCATTGTTGCCACTTGCAGTCGTAAAATTTGCTGGTGTAACTTGTGAGTCGGTGTTTGAGCTAGCTGCTTGACTGAAATAATGCCTGCGTGCAACAATAACCCACAGTATTCATCGCCAACACTAGGTACGCGAGCTAAATCAGCCAGTGCCACCCATTTATGTACATATTGTGCCTTGATTTGCAGTTGATTGGCTAACGCTTGTTTAGATTGGCGACTATTCGCGACTTTGAGGAGTTGATCTGTTGTCGTAATTCCCTGTTGCTGTAGTTTAGCGCAATCTTGCTCACTCAATCCAGGAAGGTGTTCAATGGCGCGATCGCGGACGGCATTACTACGGTGATGGTTTTTGGGTTGATTAGACATTCTGGGGATTGAAGAACAGGTGATTAAGATTATAAAACTTTAATCATGAAGGGCTCGCATCCCTGACTACGAACTACTGCCTATTGCCTAATAATCATGAAGGGCTCGCATCCCTGACTACGAACTACGAACTACGAACTAAACCGCAAACCGCGATACACTGATCCAGAGAGCATCTAGAGTAATTACAGTTGTCATGACCAATCGCCTTGCCCAATGCCAAAGCCTTTATCTGCGTAAGCATGCGGAAAATCCTATCGATTGGTGGCCCTGGAGTGATGAAGCGTTATTCACTGCCAAGGCGGACAATAAGCCAATTTTTCTGTCCATTGGTTACTCAAGCTGCCACTGGTGTACGGTGATGGAAGGGGAAGCCTTTTCTGATCCGGCGATCGCACAGTACATGAATGCCAATTTCTTACCGATTAAGGTAGACCGCGAAGAACGCCCGGATATTGATAGCATTTATATGCAGGCGTTGCAGATGATGACCGGTCAAGGGGGTTGGCCCCTAAATATCTTTCTGACGCCAGAGGATCGGGTTCCTTTTTATGGGGGGACCTATTTCCCTGTGGAACCGCGCTATGGGCGTCCGGGCTTTTTGCAGGTATTGCAAGCGATTCGCCGCTTCTATGATGTCGAAAAGACCAAGCTGCAAAACTTTAAACAGGAAATTCTTGGTCATCTACAACAGTCGGTTCTCCTCCCCGCTTCAGGACAACTTACGGCTGAGTTACTGCGCCAGGGGATGGACAAGACGATCCGGATTGTAGATAGTGGGAGTTATGGACCGAGTTTTCCGATGATTCCCTATGCGGATTTAGCCTTGCGCGGAATTCGTTTCCAGGAGATGACAGAGGTTGATGCGTACCAAGCGTCGCGATCGCGTGGGTTAGATTTAGCTAAAGGGGGAATCTATGATCACGTCGCTGGCGGCTTTCATCGCTACACCGTAGACGCCACTTGGACGGTGCCTCACTTTGAAAAAATGCTCTACGATAATGGGCAGATTGTCGAGTATTTGGCAAATCTGTGGAGTGCGGGGATTAAAGAAGCTGCATTTGAACGGGCAATATCGGGGACAGTGCAATGGTTGACACGGGAAATGACCGCCTCATCCGGTTATTTTTACGCCGCCCAAGACGCCGATAGTTTCACTGAACCCAGCGCCGCTGAACCAGAAGAAGGGGCATTTTATGTCTGGAGTTATGCCGAATTGCAGCAACTCCTCACGGCTGAAGAATTGGCAGAATTGCAAGAACAATTTACGGTTACGTCTGAGGGTAATTTTGAAGGACAAAATGTGTTGCAGCGCCGTTATTCGGATCAGTTAAGTGATTCCTTAGAAACGGCATTAGCAAAACTGTTTACTGCCCGTTATGGTTCCCCTCCCGATAGCTTAGAAACCTTCCCCCCCGCCCAAAACAATCAGGAGGCAAAAACAAAGAATTGGTCAGGTCGGATTCCGGCGGTTACAGATACGAAAATGATTGTGGCATGGAATAGCCTGATGATTTCTGGTTTAGCCCGGTCCTATGGCGTATTTCGTAAACCCGAATACCTGGAATTAGCTACAACAGCCGCTAAATTTATTCTGGAGAATCAATGGGTAGATCAGCGTTTCCATCGCTTGAATTATGAAGGTGAAGCCTCTATATTGGCACAGTCGGAAGATTATGCGTTATTTATTAAAGCCTTATTAGATTTGCATCAAGCTTCACTAGGATTAGCAACAGCACAGGAGTCTTCCCAATCGCCAACCCCGGATACTTGGTTAGAGGAGGCGATTAAGGTACAGGATGAATTTGACGAATATTTGTGGAGTGTGGAACTCGCAGGCTACTATAACGCCGCTAATGATAGTAGTGGAGATTTATTGATCCGGGAACGCAGTTATACCGATAATGCCACACCTGCGGCGAATGGCGTCGCGATCGCGAATTTGGTGCGTCTGACGTTACTCACGGAAAACTTAGCTTATTTGGATCGCGCAGAAGTTGCTCTCAATGCGTTTGCTAGTGTGATGAACCAGTCGTCCCAATCCTGTCCCAGTCTGTTTACTGCCTTAGATTGGTTCCGCAATTCTACCCTAATTCGCACCAGCGTGGCTCAGATTTTATCCCTAATGACTCAGTATTTTCCGGCGATTATGTATCGATTAGAACCCAGTCTTCCGGAGGATGCGGTTGGATTAGTTTGTCAGGGACTCAGTTGTAAACCGACGGCTCATACCCAGGAACAATTATTGGCGCAAGTCGAGAAAAGTCAAACCCGGGGCTATTGATGTGAGCAAGTGTTTACGGGACATAAAAGTTTAAGCGTTTTTGTTGCATTGAGTAAAGGGCGACCCGATCCAATTGAATGGAGTGGTCTGTTAATTGATGCAGGCGGGTCGCCCCTACAAGGTTTCCACAGGTGCGATCGCGTTGTCTGTCCTGGCTTTAATCATAATTGGTTGAATTTGTCAAGATTGTGGTGATAGGAATTTTCCGCTTCAGGGGTGACACAGTATTAATCGTCAACTGTGTGATGGAAAGCCCAAGGAGAACGTGAAAACTGACAGCATTTTTTATCGCTTGTTCAAAGGGTTTCCCAGTATCTTCTTTGAACTGATCAACCAATCCGCAGAACAAGCCGAGATGTATGAATTCACATCCCGTGAAATTAAGGAACTGTCATTTCGACTCGATGGGTTGTTTCTGCCGAAGAATGAACAATCAAACGAACCCTTTTATGTGGTCGAGGTTCAGTTTCAACCGGATGAGAATTTATATTATCGTGTATTTACGGAACTGTTTATTTTTCTGAAGCAATACAAACCTGCCCATCAATGGCGGGTTGTGGTCATTTATCCCACTCGTCGGATTGAAAGGGAACAACCGTTACACTTTAGGGAACTTTTCACCCGGGTTACTCGGATATACTTAGATGAGTTAGGAGAGGAGGCATCGGATTCTCTGGGGGTTAATGTTGTTAAGCTAGTGATTGAGAGGGAAAAGACAGCCCCGGAACAAGCAAGGCGCTTGATTGAACAAGCCCAAGTCCAGATAACCGATGAGACGACAAAACGAAATCTGATTGATTTAATCGAGACAATCATCGTTTACAAATTACCGCAAAAAAGCCGAGAGGAGATACAAGCTATGTTCGGGTTAAGTGAACTCAAACAAACCAAGGTTTATCAGGAAGCTCAAGAAGAAGGTGAGCAAAAAGCCAAGTTAAAAGCAATACCCCGCCTAATGCAGTTAGGTTTGAGTTGGGAGATGATTGCTGAAGGATTGGATTTGCCTGGGGAAGTGGTTCAACAAGCCGCACGGTTATTTGCTGAACAAAATGTTGTGGCTTTTATTGAACTGTTACAGCATCAACGATCGCTTTTTTCGCCTCAAGACTTGGCTGGTTTGGCTGAGTTAATTGAACCGTTACCGGATAAGATGGAAGACTTATCTAATGCGATCGCACAATGGTGTAAGCAGGATGGACATTCCCTACAGCGTCAGGCTTGGCGTGATCTTGTCTCTGGGAAGGTGGCGGCTATGGTGGAGGAATTATTGGCGACGAATCTTGCATCCCTGGAAACTTTGGGACCTTCGGTTAATAAAGCAATCCTACAACAGGCGATTGAGTAGGGTGGGCATTGCCCACCTACCATCTGCGGTTGCGGCCTTTTGCTTTTAGATCAACTCTTGGCAGTTGAATTCAGCTAGATTAGGGCACGATAGTATTGTGCCTCTACCCCATCAATTATCCCTAACGTAGGGGTACGGCATTGCCGTGCCCTATTGTCTCAAACTCTGCACCGTAATCCGCGTACCTGCGATACAAGGCTGAAAAAGTTAAGGAATGAGGGTAAATCGTTCAACCAAATAGCGCTGAAACTCCACCCCTTGACGTTCGACAATCTCCATATCATAAACCTGAAAACCAAACCTTTTAAACAACCCCAAACTAAACTCACTTGCTTCTGCATATAAGCGCTGAATCCTGTGACGTTTAGCATAATCCAAGAGAATGTCCATAAGCTGAGAACCAATCCCTTGATGGATGCGATCGCGCCGCACATAAGCTGAGAGAATATGACCATCATCGGCTATTCCCGCAAAGCCGAGAATCCCGGTTTCATCCACCGCCACAAATGTTGTCCCTGACAAAATGAACTCCCGAAACCCAGCCGTATCCTCAGCAAACGACGCCCAGCTATGGGTTTGAGCATCAGAGTAGAATTGAGGCGCGATCGCGAGTACCGTTTCTTGATACAGTTTGGCTAATTCGGGACTATCCGAGGCTTGAGCAATCCGAATCCTCATAACCGTCAACGTTAGCATTTTCTAGGAAACTGGGAAGCAGCAGCCCCCGAAAGACTAACTCTTCGCTGAATGCTGGGAAAACCAAGGTTAAAAAGAACTGATTCCAATTCAAATCCCAACGGAATTGTAAAAAACCCGTCATCAAACCGAAGGGAACCGCGATCGCAGCATACCCCAAACCAATACTCACACAAATCAGCCACCCCCACCCACTCGGTAGCGTTATTAACCCCGTCACTACGCGAATTAACAGCGTTGACAAGACGGGAACCTGTCCCAATAATACCGTTGGCGCCACCGGAAAAATGGACTCCTCTCCCCCAGGGACTTGAAAACTTTGCAACACCCACAGTTTCGCCTTTTTGTCAAGCAACAAATCGGCAATGATATCCTGTCCTCGACGGGGCATAATTGTCCGCCAACTCAAAATCCCGGCGAATAAATCATTATCCTGAATCAAGCGATCACCCACACCTGCCAAGGTTTCCGCGTTTTGCTTCCAGTCGGAACGCACCACCCCCAACGGCGTTAAATTCTGTTCTAATTCCTTCCCTAACGCCACTAACGCCTGAAATCGCTGGGTTTGGGGATGATTAGGATGCTGTTGTAGCCAAGCCTGTATCTGAGGCGTCGCCCCGTAAATATACCACCCCGCCTCGCCTGCGGGAGACGCTTCAAGCTGTTGTGGCGTGGAAAACAACCTCCCCTTGCGGAAACGAATCACTTCTTCAACACCGTCAAATCTGTCCGATTCGGGGTTGTAATGACGTACCGTTAACCATTCTCCCTGGGTGCTGACAATCGACACTAAACCATAAAATCGCCCGGAAACTTGAATCGGAGAACGAGCAATTTTCAGCCTATTTTCTGCCCAAATCACCTCCTCTAAGCGGACAATCACATCATTTTTAGGTCTGGCTCCCGCTAAAGATTGTAATGTAAAATTAATCGTCCCACCCAATCACCGACAGAGTGATAGAAGGTTGGGTCAATGTCTTGCTCAAGGGGATAAAAAGACGGTTGATTTCCTGCTGGTTGACTCAGGGTGCAACTGGACTCCTGAGGAACAGCAGGTTGGGGTTCCGGGGAAAAATAGATTAGCGCGATCGCACAGATTATTCCTAAGAGTCCCCAAATCACCCACTTAAACGTTCTCATGTCCGTTCCATTCCGCGATCGCCGTTTGAGTAAATTTTCCCATATAGTGTTTTCATTTGAGATGTGAAACTCACGATAGTGGACAAAGGCAATAGCCAGCTCCGAATTAGACTTCTTCCTGTACAACAGTTTCATCTAAAGCTTTCTTGGCAATATGGGTGAGGTATACCGTTACCGCAATCGTCGCAATTAAACCAATTATCCGAATCACCCATTTGGCAATTTGAGTTTCCGGTGTAGTGGGTTGATTAGACATATTGACTGTGGCTAAATTCCTAGCCAGGGAACCGATGTAAACGTACACCACGGTGGCTGGAATCATTCCAATGGAACCCAAAACATAGTCTTTGATAGAAACTTGGGTAACACCAAATAGGTAATTGAGTAGGTTGAACGGAAAGATAGGAGAAAGGCGAGTCAGCAAGACAATTTTCCATCCTTCTCTCTTCACGGCTTGATTAATCGCTTTAAATTTGGCATGATGTTCAATCTGTTTACAAACCCAATCCCGCGACAGATAGCGTCCAATCAGGAAAGCACAAATAGCTCCAAACATTGCCGCGATCGTGACATAGATTGAACCCCAAACCAAGCCAAATAAGCAACCTCCTTTTAGAGTCAAGAGAGAACCCGGAATAAATAGTACTGTTGCTAGGTTGTAGATGATTATATATACAATGGGGGCTAAGACACCAAGACTTTCGACCCAATGTAAGGTGGTTTGCAAAAGTTCCCGAATATCGAAATGTTTGTTAGCAATAATCATAAGGACAACTAACCCCCCGATTAGTACCAGTTTCAGCTTTGAATTGAAGCAATATTTAGTGAGTTGAACCATTTTATTTCCATTAATTTCACCATTATTTTCTCTGCATTGTCCGTATAGCAATGGAAGTAGTTAACCCAAATTTACAATTATTTATAGTTATAGTCTATAATCGGATGTCAAAAAAAACTTAACGACGATAACGTTCTCGCTCAATTTGCAAACGCTGTCGGACTAACTTGTAGACTTCTTGTGCCAACATCCGCAAATTAGATTCACTGACAAGTTCTGATTCGCTGGATTGGGAGGGTTGAACGACTGTTACTGAAGGTTGAACCGTTACTCTAGGAGTTTGATAGGTTTCAGAAACTGTTTTTGCTTCCGCTTCAATTAAATCCGCTACATCACCAGATGTTTTTATTGGATTAGCATAAATGGGACGAAATCCTTCTGGGGTAAACATGAACCCTTCGATATCTTCATTATCCCTATCCTGACTAGAAACAGAACTATCTTCACCAATTAATTCAGCCAAACTCTCCCAAGAGGTTGGTGTAGTTTGACTAGAGGATTGACTATCTAGATTTAAATCTGAATGACTCTTGTCTAAAGAGATTGAGTTCAATCGTGAAAGACTTAACTCAAGTAAACGATTCTGATTATTCTCGGAACTGCTTAAGGACAATTCCCCTAATTCCTGATCGATTGAAGTTTCAGGAGTAAGATTTAACACCTGCAAAGATTGAAGAGAAGACCAACCTAAACCATCAAATTGACCTAAAGAAATTATGGTGTTTAAGTCTTGCCAACTCAGGGGGAGTTGTGGAAAGGATTTGGCTTGATTAACCTTTGGATAAAATGCCGATATTTCGTTGTTATCCTCACCAGAAACCCGGTTTCTGGGAATACTTGACCCTTGGGTGTCGTTCCTCAATCCAACGCCATCGTTAGCTTGAGCATTTTCTGCCAACCTGACAGGTTGCTTTTCCTCTGTTTGAGAGATAGCCGCTAATACAGTTCTACCCGTGGAAGAAAGTATGTCTAAGTTATGAACAGTTGAGTTAGTAAATAGCCCTAGAGTGGGTAATTTACCTGGCGTCTGTCCCAGAGGTTTAGCCGACAGTAATGGCTTTTTTATCCCAAGTGATAGTTCGGAAAATTTCATCAGTTATTTGAAATTAAAAATTTAGTTAGGACAGGTTTGAGATAAGAATTATCGCGAAAATTACAAAACCCCCTCTTAAAGACAAAGACGTGCCATGGCACGTCTCTACATAGTTAGTTGCTGGGAAAATAGCCAGTGTTAGCACGTTGTAAATTGGTACTAGCACCGCCGCCACCTTGCTCAGCGACAACCTTTAAGCCTTCGTAGGCAAGGGTTAATTCCTCAATCGCCACGGTGCTAGAACTGGCTTGTAAGGCTGGCGTTTTCCAACCGACTGGAATCGCACCAATTAATGTCCAACATTGCATGGTTTCTCCCGCTTGGTTAAAGACCAAAATGTTGACATTACGTCGTTCTTTTTTACCAGGATTGAGCGTCTTATTAATCCAATCCCAAAACACTAAATCTTCGGTAATCCCTCGCTTGAGGGTAACATCATCAAATTTGGCTTGCTTGAGAAAGATGCGTTGCTGTTCGTTGACTCCTCCTTCAAAATAGACTTCTTTATCAATTTGAACTCCTAAACCAGAACACTCGCTAAATGAAGCCGTAATCTGACTTTCGATTTCGATATAAAATCGATTAGCGGTGACGTAGTTAAGTTCGTGGGTGATATTACCATTGTCAGCCATTATAGTAACCCTCTGTAGTTTTTATGGCGTTCGCGTTGCTTGCGTAAATCCTCTTGCATAAGCTGATACACTCGATCGCTGACTTTCCTCAAGAGTAAAGGATCTTGGGATACCTTGGCAGCAAGTTTTAAGAGAATCGTTCGTTGTTCCTGGTTCATCGTTTATTTGTTTCTCATCCGTCTTCCCCGACTTTGTAATTGCGAGAGATAACTTTCGTCTTCTGGGTTAAATGCTTGTTTTTTAACCGTGGGCATTCTCCCGGACGAACCGTTCGTTGTCTGCTCAACATCTTCAACCTCGTCCCGTTGATCCTCCACCCGGTTGAGCTGATGTCTTAATACTCTCGCTCGTTGCAGGACTTGTTGGTATTGACCGAGTTCTGGAACCTCTTCCCAATTGAGTTCTACTTGATCCGTGACTGTATTGTTATAGGTTTTAGGCTTGGTGATTTGGCGGCGACGTCTGAGTTGATCAGCTCTGAGCTGAATTTCTTGAAAGCTATCAGTTTCTAAGATTTGGGCGACTTGCTCTTCTTTTTTAGTTTCGTCAATTTCAATGTTGATTCTCAGCAGTTTCTTAACTGTTTTAGCCACAACTTGACCGTAGCGGTCAATAATGACAACGCTAAAGGTGGTTAAGACTAAGCCGACGGCTGGCGGAACTAACGGTATCCATCCCGACTGCTGAACGAATAGAGCATAGCAAATACCATACAAAATACCACTGCCTACTATTGCAGCCGGAAGCAGAATCCAAGGACGGCGAATTTTCCAAGCCAAGGTTCCGCCAACAACTGACCAGAGAAAAATCCAGAGAATTTCACTTCCTTGTGACCAATACCAAATTAAAGGGCGACCCTCTAAAACGGTAGTCATAATTTGACTGACAACTTGAGCATGAAGGACTACCCCAGGCATTAACACTTGATCCTGGGCGGCTGCACTAAAGGGTGTGGCAAAATCATCATTCGCTGTGCTGGCGGTGTACCCGACCAAAACCACTCGGTCTCTAACGAGATTCGGATCAATGTTGTCTTCTAATACATCAGTCAGGGTGACTTGCTCAATGGCATTTTCACCTGACCAATTGATCATGATTTGGTAGTCAAACGCACCTGTGTAGCTATAGTTACCTGATTGCTCTTCTAGAGGCGGGAATATCGTGGAATCCAACTTGATGAATTCCTCTGGGGTCGTTAATTCTTCTTCGATTCCCTCTTCTTCCAGATATGACAGTGCTAACTGAAACGGTAAGGAATAGAGTAGGTTATCGGGATCTTGGCACAGATGGGGATTTTCTGGAAGTGGTTCCACAAACGGAGGAAATGAAACTAATGCCGTGCGGCGGATAACTTGATCCCGATCAAGCTGCATATCTGCAAAACCAACCCGTTCTAGGGGAACTCCAGGAGCGGGTGGTGTTCCGGGTTCAGTTGCAGAACTCATGACGCAGGCGGCGACCATGTTATCGTTTTGCTTAAGAACCTGAATTAAATCCTCACGACCTGCGCCAATAGGTACATCCCGTCCAATGTCAATCCCGATCGCACGAGGTTGATACGCTGTTAGTTTCTTTAGTACCGTCGCTAATGTGGCATCTGTTATTGGAAACTGGTTATAGTTGCGGATATCCTCTTCACTAATCCCCACGACTAACACGCGATCGCTTGGCTCAGATTCAGGACGCGATCGCACGAGTTGGTCATACGCATCCAGTTCAAAGCCTTCTAACCCCCCCAACTGTCGCAGTCCCACAATCACCCCTGTAACCACCACACTCGTCAGAACGACTGTGCCACTAAATGCCATGATTCCCTTACCTACGGGATGTTGGGTGAAAAATGAACGCATTTCAGACATCATCTTGGTATTGCCTCCTCTTTCCCTGAGCGTTAATTCACTGACAACGCCTACGTTACGGCGGAATTTTTTTGAATTCTGAACCTTGGATTCGGACAATCAAACTTAATATAAATTAACGTGAAGTTAAATCACTATAGCTACTTTCAAAGTTTCTCCAGATATTAATCACTTTTTTTAAAGAACTGTAATGATACTAGAGTTTACAGACGAATCAGATAGAATATTAGTATATAATATAGTACCCAGGCAGTTTATTGCTGTCATAGGGTTTAAATTGTACACTGAGCGAGCTGAGACGGTGAAGAGGCTGATTGCCCATCACCTTGGCTGAGTCGCTATAAATAAAAAAATGAGGTAACCTAGTTTAGCGTCACGTAAACTTGACAGGTAGAACAGGAAACTTGGCTGAATAGAGAGGAGTCGGTCTGTAAATGAATACACGAGATGAATACACAGACTTAGCTCTAGCTCTCTACTGCTGCGTTAATTAAATAAAATTGTATCCATTACTGCCATTGGCAAGGAGTAAAATGAAAAAGCCCTCTATATATCTTAAAACGTTTTCCCTGATGTTGTCTCTGGGATTAGTGATGAGTGCCAGTGCCATGGCAATTGCTGGTCTCAAACCGAGTTCCTCCAGTCAGGAAAATCAGAAGCCTTCAGAAACCTTAGTCGCAGGGAATAAAGGTCTAAGCTTCCGGCGGCGGAGAATGCGAGCTTCTCGGCGCAGAACTGGAGGGTTCTCGCGGGGAGTCTGCAAAATCGGCGATCAAGAAAAACAAGTTAATGTAACAGCATTATTGCCGCAACTTCAAAGTAAGGAGTTGCCAGATGATGCCCAAGAAGCGTCCACCAATGAACAAATCCCGGTTGAACTGACAGTTGAGCAAACTCCAACGTTCTTCGTTCATATCACCGAGACTGAGGCTGAGGAAGCAGTGTTTACGCTGATGACTGAAAACAAGGATAAGGTTGTTTATGAAACAACTATTTCTCTGGACAATCAAACTCCCGGAATTGTCAGCATTAGCATCCCAGAGTCCGATCCGGCTGATCCAGAGAATGAGTTGTTACAAGTGGATCAAATCTACAATTGGTTTGTAACCATTCCTTGCGATCAGAATGATTGGAGTCAAAATCCTACAGCAGAAGGCTGGGTGCAGCGAATTGCTAAGGAAGAGTCTCTGAAGCAAGAGTTAGCCAAAACCCCAGATATGGATCAACCGAAAGTATTTGTGGATCATGGCGTTTGGACAGAGGCAGTGAGTTCACTGGCGAAATTGCGAGAGCGTTATCCGAATAATCCTCAAGTTCAAGCGGATTGGAAAGATCTCCTTGCATCTGTGGGTTTAGAGAATCTCGTTGCAGAACGTCCCGTTAATAGTCCTGAGTAAGGGGTTGACAAGAGACGCGCCATGGCGCGTCTCTACATACAATAGTGCCGAAAGTCCTAATCGATGTGTCTACTGCTATAAATTTCAACTCCAAATCCTAATGTCTGTCAAGATAATGATGTAGATCCGGGAAAAGCAGATTCTCTTTTCCCCAGTTAGAGGCGTTCCCCCGGAACGTCTCTACAGATAAAAATAAGGATAAGGCTAGACTTGTCTCAAGAGCTGCCATTGGCAAAAATTAACGTCAACAACCCACCACTGACCCTACGGGTACAGTGGGGGCTTGAAAGAAAGCCCTAGTTGACCAGTCTAAGTACTTTTGTACTCCGTTTTTTGAGTCAAGACACCTACAAATACGACGCCAGTTTGTTGCTCTGTCATCTA
>NZ_JAVKBY010000122.1:0-39247 GCF_040222985.1 Coleofasciculus sp. F4-SAH-05 | reverse complement strand
AAATCGATTGGCGATACTCACGACTTTCGCCTGTGCTAGACTAATTTTAGAGATTAACACATTATTTATTACAATACAAGACTAAGAGAAAATAAAAAGTCGTCCTAAAAGGACGAGGCTTGTATCCCTAGTTCTCGGTCAGACATCTGAAGCCTGCGATCGGCTAATTAATGACCTGTATAAACGACCCGCTTCGTTTTATTAACAACTGGTAGGGGCGACCCGCCTAGCTTAATGAACAACACCAGTCCCCTTAATTACATCGGGTCGCCCTCTCCTCCAGCCTATGTCTTTGTCAGACTACTTGCACGTTATGGTAATAGAAAAATCCCTGACCTAAGAGATTAAGTCAGGGACATAGTGTGAGGAGTGCATAAAAAAATGGACGGGGGCTAGGTTGGATGCCTAACCCAGGTTTCAAAACCTTAGACTTTCTGCTTACCTTTACGGCGAGAAGCAACTCCTAGAGCAGCGACTAATCCTAGTCCAGCTAATGTTGCGGGTTCAGGAACCGTTTCACTGATTGGGTCAGGTAAATCACCGTTGAAGAGATAGTTATTCGATTGTCCACCTCCCGTTAGCGAAGCGGTAATTAAGTTGCCGTTAATTTGAGCATTGTTAAAGTCGAAAGCGGCGAAAGGTGCTAAAATACTACCTTGTATTCCCATTCCACTGGCTGACAGATTTGTAGCTTCGTAGAAATTGTAGATAACGTTCTGTCTCTGATCAATACCGCCATTAAAATTGAAGCCAAAGTTTTGTAATGATGCTTCGTCTCCACTAACATTCACAATGATAGTCGAACCTGGAGTTACATCAATGTTGAAGCTGTTGGCAGTGCTTAAATCAGAGGCATTCAGATGAAAAATGTTTTCGTCTTCCTCTGAACCCGTTAATGTAATTCCACCATAAGCTATTTCTGTTGTACCAGTAGCCTCTAACCCTCCTAAAAATTGAGATAATGCTTGTAATTCCTGACTAGCTGCAGCGAAGTCAATGGGGTTATCTTGGCGAAGCGTTCCCCCATGCTCAAGAGTTACATCGGTAAGTTCTGCTGTTTCCCCGTAAACTGTATTGCCTCTAACTTGACCATTTTGAAAGACTAAATTTTTACCAACAACTAAGACATCGCCGTTATTTCCGTCTTGAGGCAGATTCATTCCTGCATAAAAATCTGAGAATGTGACATTTCCACCAATGGCGACCTTACCCTCAGAATCAGTATTGCTTTGATTCACATCACCTAGCACAAATATATTATAGTCAGCAGCGATTCCGAGATTAATTGCATTAGCCTGGCTAGATATTCCTAGTACCATCGTCGCCGCAATTGATAAGGGAGCTACCAATTGTCTTATGCGCGAAAAAGTTTGAGTATTCATCTGTAAAATCCAACTGTGTAAGGAACACTGAGTTTTAGGTATGACTCTTAACGAAGTCTGTTGTGTTAGATATTGAACCTAACCTTGGCTCAGTTGTTTTTATCTTATTCAATAAACTGACTAGATGTCAGTAGAAATGAAGGAAGATCATCAACTCTTTATGCATTTGAGTAACTTGATAAAACTCTAGTGAATTTTCACCCATGGCAAAAAATATGAAGGAAATGGTAGCGTTAGTGAAGCCTAGAACGTTGGTCTAGCAATAAGTAGTCGGACTAAATTCAAGTTTACGGTTGAGATAGGGCATTGGTGTCAACTTAGAGCGAAAAGCAGGGGAAGCAGAGGGAGCAGAGGGAGCAGGGGAAGCAGAGGGAGCAGAGGGAGCAGGGGAAGCAGGGGAAGCAGGGGAAGCAGAGGGAGCAGAGGGAGCAGAGGGAGCAGAGGGAGCAGGGGAAGCAGAGGGAGCAGAGGGAGCAGAGGGAGCAGAGGGAGCAGAGGGAGCAGAGGGAGCAGAGGGAGCAGAGGGAGCAGAGGGAGCAGAGGGAGCAGAGGGAGCAGGGGGTGTAGGCAAGCCTTACGTCCCTACATAAAAAAATTACTATTCTCCGAATCGATATATAATCTCTAAACGGAGAATAGTTTATTGATATATTTTTGACTAAATATCAAAGATAGTGTATGTCTACCTTTAAGCTGTTCGGCATTTAAACCTTAATGTCAATAATGGCGAAAGGATGGTAGTGCGAGCATCTTGCTCGCTACTAATACCCAATTTAAATGCATGACAGCTTATCTCAAGGTTTAATGGTGGAAGCTAATTTCCTTTGCATCGGAGGTAGATGATAATTATTAGATACCTCAGAAGCATTAACATCTGATCGGACAGTCATTGGATGATCTGGCGACCGATGAGATGGTGGCATTTGCTTCATTTCTTGGACTTTCAGCAAAATTAGGTACTCATAAAACGCTTGTAAGGTACACCAAGCCATTCCTGCTTTGCCATCCAGACAACCACCCAGGAAGAAATACATATAAATCCACCGTAACAGGGGTCTCAAAGGTAAACGTAGGGATAAATCTTTGAGCGCTCGACGCCGTTCAACTTCTGATCGACCAAAGAATAAGTTCCACCAATTGACATTTCCCTGTTCTAACTGACGGACTGTCTCAGCAGCTTCATCGGTGGAGTAGCGATTGTGCTTCTCTATCCAACGACTCAAGCCTTTACTACAGGTATAGTGGGGATAGGTTTCTTGCAGAAAACTGGTTGATCCATTACAAACTTCCCGTTCCGTGTGACCGTAGTCTGTAAACCAAACCTTTCCTTTTTGGAAAAGACGCATTTGGTAACGGGGGTACTGGGTGCTGTGGCGAATCCATTTCCCCATAAACATTACTTGTTCTGCCACATAATAGCCAACCCCATCTGGGCGTTTTATTGCCGTTAAACACTCTTGAAACAGTTGAGGGGTCATTCGCTCATCTGCTTCTAAGATATAAACCCATTGATACTTTGTTGGAATTGCTTCTAGCATCCAGGTTCGTTGCTTGCCATGACTCTCAAACTGATGTTGCACGACACGAACGGGGTAGCGGGAAGCAATTTCTACAGTACGGTCTGTGCTGTAGGAATCTACCACTATGACATCATCCGATAGCTGGGCTGACTCAATGCAAGCCGCAATATCTATTTCCTCGTTATGGGTCAGAATGTAGATGGAAAACATAAGTTAAAGAATGAGTGAACGATTAAATGAGTGCCAGATTCCTTTACATAGACTAGTAATGCTACCTGGGAAATCAAAATTTATAGTGTAGAGGCAGGTGTAAGCCGTTTAAGACAGCCTCAAACCGATAACTTATCAATAAACCCGCCCTTAGTCACAAATGAAAAGACTGCCCTGAGCATCGTCGAAGGATCAAAAGAATTTTTTTACCCTACGTATATTTTATATTTTGATAGGTTTTCTATCCCTGTGTCTAGGTTTATCCCCAATCTTTGTCCAATCTTTACATTTAATGATGCCTTAGCGTTGTGTCGGCAATCGGAGAAGCAACCTAAGAACAGTGAGGTAAGTAGTCGGACAAAAGAAAACAGCACCCTACCACCGATCCTTTTAGGTCGGTGAGGATGTCAACTTGGCTTGATGGCATACAATAGAAAGGCTGTGCAAAATTCGCTAACTGACAACCATGGCTGTACCCAAGAAGAAAACCTCAAAGTCAAAACGAGACAAACGTAGAGCTAACTGGAGACGCAAAGCCTCATTGGAAGCGGAGAAAGCCCTCTCTCTGGGTAAGGCTGTTTTGAGTGGACGTTCGACGTTTGTCTATCCGACTGAAGAAGAAGAGGAAGAAGAAGCCTAGTATAGGGTGGCAGGAGTTTGTGAACACCTCCGTTCAGAGAGGGGAGATGGGGGATTAGAGACGTATCAGGCTACGTCTCTACACTCTCTTTTCGGGATGGTTATTTTTATATTGAACTATGATCGGAAAATTTTTCCACAAACCAGAACCAGAACAGAGCGATCGCGTTCCTCCAGGTCAATACTTGACCAAGGGCTTCCCGGTTCTAACTTATGGTGAGACTCCCGACGTTAACATTGATGACTGGGAATTTCGGGTTTGGGGTTTGGCTACACCCAAGACCTGGCGTTGGTCAGATATGATGGCAATGCCTCAACATGATTTCACCAAGGATTTCCATTGTGTGACCCGTTGGTCAAAACTGGATGTGCAATGGACGGGGATCAGGGTAACTGACTTTATCAGTCAGGTGGAACTCGACCCTAAAGCCACCCATGTTATGCAACATTGCTATGGCGGCTATACCACTAATCTGACACTAGACGAGTTTGTGCGTGAGGATAACTTTTTTGCCCACACTCTGCTTGGCGAACCCTTACCCCCAGAACATGGCGGTCCCCTGCGCTTAGTGGTTCCCCACCTTTACGCTTGGAAAAGTGCTAAATGGATTAATGGCTTAGAGTTTCTCGACCATGAGGAATCAGGGTTCTGGGAACGTAATGGTTACCACCGCCGAGGTGAACCTTGGGCAGAAGAACGGTATAGTTTCTAGTACAAGAAGGCAGAAATAACGCCAACAGCTAACATCTTCGCCATCTCCCTCATCTTCGCCATCTCCTTCATCTTCCCCATCTCCCCATAACTTATTCAACTGAAGTTCCCCCCTTGCGGATGTACTACACCCAGGCTAAAGCCTTATTCCGTAGTGGTTTGAGCGCTCGCCGAACGTCTCGCCGAACGTCTAAAAAATCGCGGAAAGCCGCACGGTGAGGCAGTGCAAGATTTTTTGTCTGGGGGAACTTCAGTTTCATCGACAACGACAACCGCCGGATCAGAGGATTTATCCTGTAAAAGTGGGGCAATCAGACGCACTACCGCCCCCGTTGCTAAACCAAAAATAAAAGCGCGATGCGTTTGCCAGAGTGAGGCGATATGGGATTTAAGAGAACCCGGATAGAACCATAGGTCTTTAGAATTTAAATTGAATCATAGCAGTTAATGATCAAAAAATAAATTTCAGCACCGCTTCAGCCAAATTTCAGGATAAAAAGATTGAAATTTAACGCACCATCTATGAAAGTTTTTATCGATTAATACCGCTACCTTACAGCAGTTTACAAACCTTTCTTATAACGGGTGCAACTTATCAAATATTAACAGGCAAAAGTTAAATCACATAACTCTGGACAAGTTGACAATACATCGGTACTATAAATAAGCAAAGGAAAGACTATTAATGTTAGGGGTAGACTGAGAATATGGCTAGCACTCATACAGGTATCGAGTGGACAGACCGAACATGGAACCCCACAACTGGCTGCAACAAAGTTAGTCCAGGTTGTACCCATTGTTATGCAGAAGCACTAACTAAACGGTTTCATCAGAATTTTCCCAATGGATTTGATTTAACCCTGCATCGGGAACGCATAAAAGAACCCTTGCGTTGGCGCAAGCCAAGTCGCATTTTTGTCAACTCTATGAGTGATCTTTTTCACGAAGACGTGCCTATCGAATTTCTCAAAGACGTGTTTGATGTGATGGGTCAAACTCCGCAGCATATCTATCAAATTTTGACCAAACGACATGAACATTTAGTTGAATTAGCGTCTCAGTTAGAATGGCATAACAATATTTGGATGGGGGTATCGGTTGAAAATCAGGACTATGTTCATCGGGTTGATTCCATGCGACAAGTTCCAGCCAATGTGCGTTTTCTCTCTTGTGAACCACTTCTCGGTGATTTACATCTTAATTTAACGGATATTCATTGGGTTATTGTGGGTGGCGAATCGGGAAATAGATATCGTCCGATGAAGTTAGAGTGGGCGCAAAGTATTCGTGATCAATGTCAGAGGTTTGATGTCGCATTTTTCTTTAAACAATGGGGAGGTAAAACTCCAAAAGCTGGAGGAAGAGAACTGGATGGAAAGATTTGGGATGAGATGCCATTAGCTTGGAAACAACACCAACAGCAATGGGGAAAAGATATCCCAGTATCTCGTCATCAGTCTACGAAACAACTTAAATTGGTGGAAAAGTAACTCGTACTGTATCGGCAAATGTGTTTTTCCGGCGCTTAGATGGTTGTGCTGTAATTTTGCCTTTAGCCTCTAGTTTTAGAAGAGCATCTTTGTAATTTTTCTTGATGTAACGTTTACCAATATGATGTCTTTGATAAACCTCTATCATCGTCATTGTTTGACCGGCAAACTCATCTAATAACATATCTGTGAGTTCATCCAGTGGACGTGAAAGTTCAAAAAGTAAGGGTTGAAATTTTGTTGCCGGATTATACTCAAAAGATGGAACACCTTGTTCTGTTGTCGGACTTTCCTTTGCCATAATCTCTTTCATAATCTCATAACCTCTTACATGCTTACTGACAAAAATTAGATGATGGCTAGTACGGTTGCCATTTTCATGTCGAAAACGGAAAGGAAGCACATACTCTCCACCCATTTCTTTTAACGCTTCACAAATTTCTTCGACAATAGCGATTTCTTTGTTGGCTGGGTTTAGTAGCTGCAATTTTTCTCGAAGTTCTGACGCACGTTCTTCGCCAAATAGAGCATTTATATGATTTTTGACGGCATCGTTACCTAGTCCCATATTAATCCGGTTGTAGTTAAAGAAAAATATACAGTCACAGCCCCAATTTTTAACCACAGAATTAATCAGTTGTAATGACAATCCTTTATATCCCCATGGATCGACAAAAAATAGAGTGGGAACCAATTTAACTTGTTCAAGCCTCTGAACTATCTCTTCACCAATTTCATGGTTTATAACAATGGGTTTATTTTTTAGTTTATTGATATTGTGAATTGACTGAATGTTGTTCTGGAGTGACTGTGTATTATTTGCATCAGCATCATTAAAAAGCGTTATCAAGCGTTCTCTAAAATCTGGTTCTCGAATAGCAGTTTCCAGTACACGCAACGGTGTCGATTCGGAACCATCTTGATATCGACCAGGACCGGCAAACAAGTCAATATAAGCAAGTTTCAGCTTCTTTGACTTTTGCTTTTGTTCTTTTTGTTTCAAAAATCCAATGATAACTTTTGCCCATGCCCAGAAGTATTTCTCAACTATTCTGGCTTTAACGAGTGATTGTTCCTTTTGTTCATCAAAAAAAGACGAGTTGTTCATAGTAATATCTTAAATTGGATAATTTCAAAAACTATGTAGCACTATTTTTTTGCCTAGTGGGTATTTTCCGAAACCCAGAATAAGACAGATAACTAGCTATCAAGTTTGACCCATTTTAGCCTGACTTTTCACGGAAAGTCTAAAAACTATTGTAGAGACGAGCCATGGCGCGTCGGGGCGGGTTTAGTTACATCTGGGTGCAACCGAAAAGATAGCCGTGAAACCCGCCCCTACACAATTCACACTCACATTGCACCAGATACCGTGAAAAGTCAGATTCTAGCGGCTTTTTGAATTGTCTCTAAAGTTAACACACCAATTATCTTTCCTTCCTCCATGACAGGCAATCTCTGAGTTCCTGTCTGTAAGAGGAGGGATAAAGCTTGACGCAAATTATCGTGAGGCGCGATCGCACGCTCCCCCTGATGCGGATAATCTGAAGAAACTAGCTGCATTGCCGCCTCCACTCGCCGTAAACTTAACTGACGAAACAGATCATCAGCCCCCATTAACTCCCGGACGAAATCATTAGCAGGACTTGTCAGAATATTTAACGGCGTATCAAATTGTAAAATCTTACCTTTTTGCAAAATCATAATCTTATCCCCCAGACGCAGCGCTTCCTCAACATCATGGGAGACAAACAGAATCGTTTTGTGTACCTTCCGCTGAATTCGTAAGATTTCCTCTTGCAGAGATTGGCGAGTAATCGCATCAATAGCACCAAAGGGTTCATCCATTAGCATTAACTTAGGATCACCAGCCAACGCCCGCGCCACACCAACACGCTGCTGCTGTCCTCCAGATAGTTGTGCCGGATACCGATTCCGGTAAATTTGAGGGGGTAGTTCAACCAGCTTTAATAACTCATCAACGCGAGACTGGTATTTTGAGCGTGACCATCCTAAAAGTTTGGGAACAACGGCAATATTTTCCGCCACCGTCTGATGGGGAAATAAGCCCGACTGCTGAATTACATAGCCAATTTGTTGACGCAGCTTTGTAACTTTTATTTGACGGATGTTGACCCCATTCAGATAAATTGCCCCGGATGTGGGTTCATACAATCGATTGACCATCTTGAGAACGGTGGTTTTACCACATCCCGATGGACCTAAAATAACTACCAGTTGACCCGCTTCAATGTCGCAGGTTACTCCATTTACGGCGGGTTGGGGTGTCCCTGGAAATTGGAGACGAACTTGATCAAAACGAATAGCACTCACTGATTTGGCTGATTTTTGTTAAAGTTAGCTCATTCCATTTGACAAATGACAAATGACAAATGATAAATGACCAATGACCAATGACCAATGACCAATGACCAATGACCAATGACCAATGACCAATGACCAATGATATTTTAATTCTCTCCAATGGTCCGGGTGAAGTCACCACCTGGGTACGTCCTGTAGTCAAAGCATTGCGCCAGCAGCTAGGAAGCGATCGCGCTGTCTTCCGAATCTCGATTATCCTGTCTCCTTGTCCCAACGCTACAGGCAAAGAAGCCCAGATTGTTCAATCCTACCCCGAAGTAGACCGAGTGCAAGGGGCACAGCATTTTTTTCCCTTCTTACTCTGGGGGAAAACTGCCGGAAACTGGGACTGGCGCGATCGCGGCGTGGTGGTATTCTTAGGCGGCGATCAGTTTTTTCCTGTCGTTATTGGTTCTCGCTTAGGATATCGTACTGTTATTTATGCCGAATGGGATGCCCGTTGGCATCGCTGGATTGATCGGTTCGGGGTGATGAAACCCAGTATTATAGCCAAAGCCCCGAAAAAATATCGCCACAAGTTAACGGTAGTGGGAGATTTAATGGCAGATGTGGCAAGAGGGAGTAAGGGAGCTGGGGAGCTGGGGGAGCTGGGGGAGCAGGGGAAGCTGGGGGAGCTGGGGGAGCTGGGGGAGCTGAGGGAGTTAACTCAAAACCCTGTCCTCGAAGGCAGTGAAGGGTCAACACTTAACACTTCCCAAATTGAATGGATTGGTTTACTTCCAGGGTCAAAACCTGCCAAACTGATTCAGGGAGTACCGTTAGGGTTAGCCATTGCAGAACACATTCACAAAGTTAGACCTCAAACCCGTTTTTTGATTCCTGTTGCACCAACCTTAGATTTACCCACGCTAGCCCGTTTTGCTGATCCCCAAGAAAATCCCCTGATTCAGAAATTAGGATGGGGGAGGGCGAGATTGGTGATGCTAGATGGGGGAGATGAGGGAGATGAGGGAGATGAGGGAGATGAGGGAGATGAGGGAGATGAGGGCGGGTTTAGCAATATCGGGGTGACAAAAAACGATAGTAGTGAAACCCGCCCCTACAGTCAAAACCAGGTTTCCTTGAGCGAAGTCTCTACATTATTCAGGGCGGGTTTTGAACCCAAGTTATCATCACTCACGAAACAAAATTCCCTAAACCCGCCCCTACACTCAATACTCAAAATGGCGAGTGGTGTAACGGTAGAACTTATAACCGAATTTCCCGCCCATGAGATATTATCCCAATGCTGTCTGTGCTTAACCACAGTGGGAGCGAATACGGCGGAATTAGGTTCTCTCGGTGTACCAATGATCGTTTTATTACCCACCCAGCAACTGGATGCGATGCGGGCTTGGGATGGATTACCCGGATTGTTAGCGCGGTTACCGGGAGTAGGAACAAGTTTTGCCAAACTGATTAATTGGCTGATTCTGCAACAAAAACGCCTATTTGCGTGGCCCAATATTTGGGCAAAAGCGGAAATTGTGCCAGAAGTCGTGGGTCAACTGAAACCTCAGGATGTGGCACAATTGGTACTTGAGTATTTAGAGCATCCCGAAAAACTAGAAGACATGCGATCGCGCCTGCGGGCAGTCCGGGGTGAATCAGGTGCCGCCCAAAAGTTAGCGCAATTGGTGCAAGAGGAACTCACTCATCCCCAACCACCAATGACAAATGACAAATGACTATTTTGGAGTTAACGTGTCAAGCATAACCCTAGTAGTGATATCATCCTCCTACAGGGTAATCACATCACCGAGCGACGTTGCCCATCGTCTTCTGCTATTGGGAGTCCCTATTGTATTGGAGCTGTAAGCTATCGTGAACGCGACTGAAACCCCAACCCTACCAGCGCTGCAAACTGAAGTGTCTCGCCTTCGGGAAGAGTTACATCTGAGAGATCAGCTTGTGCAGCAACTCTCTCAAGAGCTATTTCGCTTGGTTAAAGGCAATGCGAGTTTTAAACCGCCAGCCGAGGTTTCTGAGCGTCATCAAGCCCAAATGCGAGTCTTGCGAGAACAGTTGCAAGATGTGGAGCAGCAAGTCAGATTTTACCAAGAGCAGATTACGACTCGCGATCAAGAAATTTATCAGTTGCGCCAGTCTGTGCAAGAATTAACGGATCGGTCTCGCATGTTAGAGCAGGTGGTTCAGGAGCTACCCCAAATTTATCGTCAGAAGTTTGCTGAACGCATGGCACCGGTGAGAGAAAAGGTGAGCCGCTTACAACGAGAGAATCGCCAACTTCATGCTGAGTTGCAAAGTGTCAGCTATCGGCTAGCTGTCAGGAATCGCAATATCACTCATGTTGACCTACCCAGTTTTGGTCGTCCGACGAATAGCCCAATTCCTACCTTTGGTAGCGTTTAGGCATTTGGATTGGGTACTCGTAGCGAGCAAGATGCTCGCACTACAAGGATAAGACATGCATCATTGATCAGCATGACTTTCCTATCGTAAGGCAGATGTATTGAGCATACTATCTTCGTTGAAATAAAGGCAGGCAAGCTTAGGGGTGAACTAAATCTGTGCAAATCTATGCAGACAAGCTAGAAATGTCTCATATTGCTGGTTTCATCCGTTGATGGTTATCGTTAGGGACGTTGATGAAGCAAGGCACTTCTCCCACCCACCGGAGCTTAACCGTACCTAGCACCCCGCACTTGTGATACTCCGCTTCAAGTCGTAACGCTTGTGCTCTAAACTTAAGACTCAACCAGCCCAAATCTAAAGCTTCGGTCACGGACTTTCCAATTGAAGCCAAGTATCGAACTGTCCGTATCAGTAAAATGGTGCGGACTTCTGCATATAACAGGTAGCGAGTAATCTCACGATCACAGCCGCGATGCAGAATGTTCAATGCGGCATTTTTGTCTGCTTGAATTACGTCCCCTGTGTAACAGATAAAACGATCCCCATCCCGTTGACCCAGCCTGGGCAATCGTGCAGCCTAAGTTTCAACAAGCAGAGAAAGACGCAATTGACCGCTGAGCGAGAATTTTCTGGAAATAATCAGGAACAAGCCTCTGATGCCCTGAAAGAAGTAGTGCAGGCGGCTTATAATCAACGCATTGATTCGTTGTTTGTCGCCTTAGACCATCAGCAGTGGGGTAGCTTTGACCCACAGAGCAACACGGTGCAGCTACATGAGCAACACCAGGCTGGTGACCAAGATTTATTGGATTTAGCAGTCGTTTATACGGTTTTGAATGGTGGAACAGTTTTTGCTGTAGAATCCGAGCGAGTACCCGCTCAATCACCGATCGCGGCAGTTTTCCGCTATTAAGTTGCTCCTTTAGTTAGCGATCGTGATGAATCATCCGGCAACAATAAGTAAATTTGCTTGAAGGATTGATTGCAAGTACCCTATTGATGTTACGATTCCCATCAGTGCCGTGGGTCACACGGGAATCGTCAAGACGCCATGCGTCTGATTGTGTGTGAGGAAGTTCGATAAAGGGATAGTTTGTCCGTGATAGACGCAAAATTAACTTCTGGGCGGTCGTTTAATTTAACGGGTTCCAGCCTCTTGACGTTACTAGCCGTTGGTTTGAGTCTGGGAGCATTGATTCTAGATGGGTTGGGGGAACACTCCCTGTTCGCCGGAGTCTCCATGACGTTGCCTCTGTTGATTTGTGCCGTGCTGACAGCGGCACTGGGATATGGGGTTGTCCCATTTCTGCAAACGTTGAAAATGGGGCAGATTGTCCGGGAAGATGGACCCCAAACTCATTTACAAAAAGCTGGAACCCCAACCATGGGTGGGGTGTTTTTTGTACCTGTGGCGGTAACGGTTGCTCTAGTTTGGTCGGGATTGGCACTGGCAGGGCAAGAGTTGGTTAATGTCCTCGTTGTATCCCTTGTGACCCTGGCTTATGGGATGATTGGCTGGTTGGATGATTGGCAAATTATCCGCCGCCGTTCTAATAAGGGCATTTCCCCTCGCCTGAAATTGGCACTGCAAATCAGTGTGGGGTTGGTGTTTTGTATCTGGCTGGCGGCAAGTCAACCGAGTAGTATTACCGCGATCGCACTCCCGTTTGGTATCGTTTTACCCTTAGGATTACTGTTTTGGCCCCTGGCGCTGTTTGTTTTGGCGGCAGAAAGTAATGCCACGAATCTTACCGATGGTGTCGATGGATTGGCTGGGGGAACCTGTGCGATCGCGCTTTTGGCACTAGCTGCGATCGTTGCCCCATCTTCACCGGGTTTAATGGTGTTCTGTGCCTGTCTCAGTGGCAGTTGTCTGGGTTTTGTCGTCCATAATCGCCACCCTGCTGCTGTGTTTATGGGAGATACGGGTTCCCTGGCTTTAGGTGGCGCTCTCGCGGCGGTAGGATTATTGAGCCAGAATCTCTGGTGTTTATTTGTTCTCAGTGGCATTTTCTGTTGGGAATCGATCTCGGTGATTGCCCAAGTTGCCTATTATAAAGCCACAAAAGATGACGCTGGAGTCGGTAAACGGCTGTTTAAAATGTCACCGTTTCATAACCATTTAGAATTAAGCGGTTGGTCAGAAACCCAAATTGTCGGTGCGTTTTATTTGACGGGTACGCTTTTAGGGTTGATTTGTTTAGGGTTGCAATCCAGTTTTTGAGCGATCGTTCAGTCAATCTGTAACCAGGCTTTTTAATCAGGGCGGGTTTTGTGGTTCAGTTATCGGTGACAACCTAGTTTGAGTAGCTAAACCCGCCCCTACAATGAAACTCTCTTTTTTACCGAAAATTAGAAGCTCCCTAGGAGACAAAAATCATGGTGATTGCTTCTAAAATAACCTTATATAGTAGCCCGATATATCGGTAAAAATCAACGGCTTAAACACTGATTCCTGAGTTGTACTTAAGACCAAGGTTTGCCAGCCTAGTGCAGCGCGGCAAAAATACAAGAGCCGCTTCGTAGATACGATGAAGCAGGGGGAGCAGAGGGAGCTGGGGAAGCTGGGGGAGATATTAGCTGTTCAGTTATTTCTGCTTTCTTGCACTAGAAAGGGCAAAGATGCCTTAATAAAGTAAAAGACGGCAAACACAACTGATGGATTACGGTTCGCCCCAAACCTTTACCCCTTAGAGTTTCCTACATTAGACACAGCGCAAGAAATCAGCACAACGTTAAGTTGATGATTGGTCATGGGAGAGCGACTGGAACGAGCAATCACCAGATCGAACCGTCCCATCTCAGGTTCGGGAACCCCCCCTTCATGAGACAGGCTAACCGCGTTCAGTATAGAGATTGGTAGCCGAAGCAATGATATTGAAGATCACATTGGCTGCTGATTGAACTAGATTTTGGTTCAACAGTCACGCTCCCCGACTTCACCAGTATTTGTAGTTAAGCGAACTTGGAACACTCTTATGGCAAAAGTAGTTGGAATTGACTTAGGTACAACAAACTCCTGCGTAGCCGTCATGGAAGGGGGTAAACCCACCGTGATTGCTAACGCAGAAGGGGGACGTACAACCCCTTCAGTTGTGGCGTATGCCAAAAATGGCGATCGCCTCGTGGGTCAAATCGCCAAACGTCAGGCGGTGATGAACCCGGAAAATACGTTCTACTCGGTCAAACGCTTCATTGGGCGTAGACATGGCGAAGTCACCAATGAAGCTACCGAAGTCTCTTATAAAGTCCTCAAAGTTGGCGATAACGTCAAACTGGATTGTCCCTCTCAAGGCAAACAATTTGCGCCTGAAGAGATTGCGGCTCAAGTGCTACGGAAGCTCGTCGATGACGCCAGTAAGTACCTGGGCGAAACCGTGACTCAAGCCGTGATTACGGTTCCGGCGTACTTCAACGACTCCCAGCGTCAAGCCACGAAAGATGCGGGTAAGATTGCTGGGGTTGAAGTGTTGCGGATTATTAACGAACCTACAGCGGCGTCTCTGGCGTATGGCTTAGATAAGAAGAGCAATGAAACAATTTTAGTCTTTGACCTGGGTGGTGGAACCTTTGACGTATCCATTCTGGAAGTCGGGGATGGTGTCTTTGAAGTATTATCAACTTCTGGTGACACTCACTTGGGGGGTGACGACTTCGATAAGAAAATTGTTGATTACCTCGCCGCTGAATTCCAGAAATCTGAAGGGATTGATTTACGCAAAGATAAGCAAGCCCTGCAACGGTTAACGGAAGCAGCGGAGAAAGCTAAAATTGAACTCTCCAGCGTTACCCAAGCTGAAATCAACCTACCCTTTATCACCGCCACCCAGGATGGTCCCAAGCACCTGGATACAACCTTGACCCGGGCGAAGTTTGAAGAACTCTGTGCCGACTTAATTGATCGGAGTCGCATCCCAGTTGAGAATGCGGTACGTGATGCCAAAATTGATAAAAGCGCGATCGATGAGATTGTCTTAGTCGGGGGTTCCACCCGGATTCCGGCGGTAAAAGAGGTGGTTAAGCGGGTATTGGGTAAAGATCCCAACCAAACCGTGAACCCGGATGAAGTGGTTGCAATTGGTGCAGCGATTCAAGCGGGTGTCTTAGCGGGTGAAGTTAAAGACATTCTGCTGCTTGATGTTACCCCTCTATCCTTGGGTGTGGAAACCTTGGGCGGTGTGATGACTAAGATTATCCCCCGCAACACCACCATTCCTACCAAGAAGTCAGAAACCTTCTCCACGGCTGTGGATGGTCAAACCAACGTCGAAATCCACGTTCTCCAAGGTGAACGGGAAATGTCTGGCGACAACAAGAGTCTGGGTACATTCCGTCTGGATGGGATTCCCCCAGCACCGCGCGGCGTTCCCCAAATTGAAGTCACTTTTGATATTGACGCTAATGGTATCCTGAATGTTACCGCGAAGGATAAAGGTACGGGTAAAGAGCAATCGATTAGCATTACAGGCGCATCTACCCTCCCCAGTGAAGACGTTGATCGCATGGTTCAGGAAGCCGAAACCAACGCAGCGGCGGACAAAGAGCGGCGTGAGAAAATCGATCGCAAGAACCAAGCCGATTCTTTGACGTATCAAGCTGAGAAGCAGATTAATGAGTTGGGTGATAAAGTCTCAGCAGAAGATAAGACGAAGGTAGAAGGCTTGATTAAGGATCTGCGTGAGGCGGTTTCTCAGGAAGATGATGAGAAGATTAAGACGCTGACCACAGAATTGCAACAAGCACTCTATAGTATTAGTGCTAACTTGTATCAACAAGCGGGTGGTCCTGAACCTGGCGCTGCTCCTGGTGGTGCGGGTGGTCCTGAAGCTGGTGCGGCTCCCGGTGGTGAATCCGGTGGTGGTGATGATGTCATCGACGCTGAATTCTCGGAAACGAAATAGTCGGTTAGGATTAGAGGTTAGCCAGAGGCTAGCCTCTATTTTTAATCATTAAAAGTGGCGCAAGTATGTATTCAGAACGCGCCACTTATTATTATGGGAAAATTTAGGTATAGTGCTTGGAAAGAAAGTCACACCAGAGGCATCGTTTAGCCCACTACGGGTTCTTTATATCCCGAGTCAAGCTCCGCAACAGAAGTGGTTTTAGAACCGTGAAAAGCTGCTGCGATCGCAGCCGTATCCAGATATTCTTTTAAGACTTAGCGGGAAAAGAAAGCGCGAAATCTCATAATCTTACTGTCACGCAGATTAAATACATGTACCCAATCGTATTCGACTGCATGGTTGGTAGATCTGAGGCGACCTAGAGCATGTCCAATCACTACAACTTGTTCACCCTGAGAAATAATCTCCTGTGGCTGCAACTGCTGTAACTCTAAATCGCCAACACTAGTTAAAACTTGGACAACCTGCTCATGACCAATGTATGTACCTGTTTGCGAGCTATATTCTGATTTAGCTATAGACCACTCCACATCGTCTGCCACCAGATGCAGTAAAGATGAGAGATTACCCTCTCCGAAGGCGGTGTACATTTGCTGCACTACCTGCACGTTTTCTTGTTCGCTGATTTGCATCACCTGTACGTTTTCTTGCTTGTTCATCTTCTGATACCAAGACATACCCTAAACATTTCGTTTCGCATACGTGTTACTTCGCAAGCTACCACAACAGTCAAGACGGGAAGCTTCTACGCGATCGCAATCTGCGCTCTGCACTAGTTCTTAACGTGAACAGGCCAAACGCCAAAGCCCATCAGCCAACCGGGGAGGTCACGCAGGATTGGCAGGCGCATAATTCTCGGCGGTTTGAACGGCTGATCCGAGTTGAATGTTTTGGCGATAATCTGCTCCTGAGCTAAGGACTGAAACCACTGGATAATCCGCGTTGGCCACTGGCGCTGACGCTGCACTGCCGCTAGGTGCCGCAGATGCACCTGACCAGCTTTAAGTGGATCGCTGAGTACGTTCGCCGCTACAACAGCATCTTGGATGGCATAGTTGATGCCAACCCCACCTACAGGCGACATGACATGAGCCGCATCTCCAATCAGCAGCAGACCTGGACGGTACCAACGGGAGAGACGACCCACCTCAACCGAGAGTAGCGAGACCTGCTTCCACTCCTTCAGATGCTCCACGCGATCTGCTAACTCCGGCATTACCTCGGCGACAGACTGTCGCAGTGCCTCTAAACCAGCAGCATGAAGCTGTTGGTAATGACCTTTGGGCATGATGTAGCCAACCTGCCAATAGTCAAAGCGGTTGGTTAAAACTAAAAGGTAACCGCGACCAAAGCGTCCCATCCCGTTCTCAGGCTCCTCTGATCTCCGGGGCAGGCGGAACCAAAGAACATCTATGGGGGGTGTTGAAGACTTGATCAGCTGCATACCTGCTAAGTTCCGAGTGCGGGAGAAGCGTCCATCCGCACCGACTGTCAACTGTGCCCGCACTTGGTGCCAGCCACCCTGTCCACGGTAGCGGACACCACGAATTATGCCATCCTCTTCAATCAGTTCTTGCACGTTCGCGCCCATCAATAACTGAAAGTTCGGATAGCGTTTAGCCTCTTCCGCGATTAACTCAAGGAAAAGTGCTTGGTCGAGGATTGTGACGTAAGGATACCGTGTCTTCAAGCGACTGAAGTCTGCAAAGGTGATAGGTCCGTCGGCAGTTTCAGAGATAAGTTGGCGGGTTTTAGTGTGACGAAGTTGGAGTACACGGTCGGCTAGACCAAGTTCCTCCATAATTTCCATTACCGATGGGTGAATCGTGTCTCCCCGGAAGTTGCGGTCGAAGTCCTTGTGTGCCTCCAGCAGCATTACAGGGATACCCTTACGTGCCAAGAGAAGGGATAGAACCGCCCCTGCTGGTCCACCGCCAACGATACAGCAGGTTGTTTGCTGTACGTCAAGAATGTTATGGGCTGAGTCCTCTGTCTTAGTTGGATGGGGAGTCGGGGCTAATTCAACAGACATGGTTATTTGTGTTCTGGTTTTGAACATAAAACTCTTTCCTGCTGCTATAAGACTGGCGTGTAAATGTCATTTACTATTAGGCTATGAGGGTGATATTGCCGCAGATGCATTTTGACTTATCCAAAAAATTTTCTCAGAATTTTATATCAGTCATAGATACCTAAGGTTGGTTGGCATAAATATAAATACCTATAGCCTTGTGCTTAGCATCTTTTAATTATGCTCACCTACGTAAAATGCATTCCGAAGCCGCAAATATAGCTAGTGTTATCTGCTAGCTAATTTTTTTTTGCAGTTTGTTTTTTACTTGGGAAACTGCGCCCCAAGCACCAATCGCTAACAAACCCCATATAGGGGAGAGTTCAGGGATAGGCTTGGCGGAACGATATGTCAATTCACTTAGCGACACTGTGTATTCTTGAGTAGTTGCATCATAGGAAACCCTGTATTCAGTTGGATAATATGCGCTTTTTGGGTATGCTGCTGGTAGTTTTAAAACCCCACTAATATTGGGTTTTGTCTCCAAAAAAGACTTTGCGATCATTAATTCATCATTAACTATTTGTCCGTTATAAGAATGATAGAACGGCGCTGCTGTAAGAGCCTCTCCCTGAAAGAAAGGTGCGGTGGTATCAACCATCAATAACCCTAATCCAGGTTGAAAACTTGTCCTATCAAGTGGTCTGTAATCCTGAGGCGTAAATTCTGGCGGGGGTAACTTGTAAGCTCTATCCTCATCATCACCTGTTCCTGTTATTTGCTGACGTTCTTGTTGGCTTAACAGAGTAAACTCAAAGTGGAAATGTGGAATACCAAAAATTTCTTCTGGCATATGACCTTGCGTAACCCAAGCCATTGCCAGACCTTTGATCGCTGTAGTAGAAGCTTCTTGTGGCAAAGAAAGTTCATATATATACGCGGGTCTTTCAGAAGGCAAATTAGACAGCGCTTGCTGTCTAAATTTAGCGCCAATCTCTAAAGGTTGTTCAGAGTCATCCAGGGTGACAAAGGAACGAATTAAACCGTCTCCTAAAGGCTGTATGTTTCCATAAAAGGTTGTTGCTTGCACCACATCAACTGTTACTGAAGCTATCAAAACTGCCCCTAGGGGAGCCATTGATAAGTTTTTTAGAGTAGCCATAGAATCAGCTTTTATCTGTTGTTTGAGTTTATTTTTATCCAAGAATCTGCACCCCAATTACCAAGTGCTAATCAACCCAGTTGTTTTTGTTTCAGCACCAAACTTGCAGCGATAGAAGCCCCCAACCCCAACAAACTTAACCCAGAAGATGGTTCAGGCACAGAAACCCGATTTGAGACAAAGATTACACCTGCGGGTTGGTTTAACCCACCGTTACCTGGGGGTACAATGGCATCAATAAAGGCACCTGTCCTTCCGTCATAACGTAGGACACTATTACTGTTGAGGCTGTTGACGTAAAGATTATTATCGGGTCCGAAGGTCAAACCTGTAGGACCTGCTAACCCACCGCTACCTGAGGGTACAAAAGCATCAATGAAGGCACCTGTCCTTCCGTCATAACGTAGGACACTATTACTGTTGAGGCTGCTGACGTAAAGGTTACTATCGGCTCCGAAGGTCAAACCGGCAGGAAGATCTAGCCCAGCACTACCAGCAGGTACAAAGGCATCTATGAAAGCGCCTGTTTCCCCACTGTAACGGAGGATACTGTCGCTATTTAGGCTACTGACGTAGAGGTTATTGTCCGGTCCGAATGCCAAACCTAAACCACCTTCTAGCCCCCCGCTACCTGAAGGTACAAAGGCATCAATGAAGGCACCTGTCTTTCCGTCGTAACGTAGCACACTGCTGCCGAGAACAATGCCAGTATTGAAATTGAAATCTACAGAACTGACGTAGAGGTTATTGTCCTGTCCGAATGCCAAACCTGTAGGACCAACTAACCCACCCCTACCTGCTGGTACAAAGGCATCAATGAAGTTACCTGTCTTTGCGTCGTAACGTAAAACACTTCGGTTGAAGTTGCTGCTGACATAGAGATTATTGTCCGGTCCTATGACCAAGCCGTCCGGACCAGCCAGCCCACCACTGCCAGGAGCAACGAAAGTATCGATAAAGGCTCCCGTCGTTTCGTTGTAAAGCAGGACGCGGTTGTTGAGGCGGCTGCTGACTAGCAAAGCTGCTTGGGCTTCCAAGGTAGTCAGGCTTAGTACTGTGACGACTGTCACCGGAATGCCGATTTTGGAAAGGTTAGGTATCATCTTAATCCTCACGATAAGCTAAATTAGCAGAATTATTCAGTCGCAAGCTTGCGTTTGCAATCATTTAAGGTTGCTGCTTTCAGGAGTCTGTTTCTGCTTTCGTTTTAGTAAAGAGCCAACACCGAAAAGACTAAATGCGAAAACACCCAACGTAAAAGATGGTTCAGGGACAGTAGTGGCGGAACGATATGTTAATCCACTTAGTGTCACATTGTATTCTTGGCTAGTCGCATTATATGTGACGCTATATTCAGTTGGATAATACCCACTTTTAGAAAGTACGGTAGGTAATTTAATTGGGCTGGTAAAATTCGGTTCCGTCTCAAGAAAAGCGTTCGAGGTAACAATATCAAGGAAACTCAATCTGTTGCCATCGAAGATTGCATAGTTATAGACCGAAGTCAATTGCGGTTGCCCGTTAATTTCTGCAACAGGCAAGGGGGCTGTGGGATCAAAATAACGTATTCCATGACGCCCTTCCGGAACAACTCCAATTTCAAAACCCTCAGGAAGAGTACCTGGTTCTGGCGTCTTGAGCACCTGTGCCCGCTCCTCACCTTCACATGTGGGTAATCGGTCGATTATTGGCGCATTTGGACAGATTAAGTCACGTTCTTGGGGGGTAAGCAGGGAAAAATCAGTACTGATACGGGGCACATCGAAGATTGTTCTAACACCTGAATAATTTCGCGGGCGATAGGTAATCTCAACTTGTTTGAATGCAGTAGCTGAAGCCTCAGGCGGCAAGGAAAGCTCAAATTTAATATCAGGCTGAGTATCGTCGGTGGGTAAAGGTAGTACTCCTTGAGTGAGTGTTACTCCAAGATCTAAAGGCTGCCCACTGACGTCATCGAGTGTGACAAAGGAGCGAGCAAATCCATCTCCTAGCGGCTTTGATTCTCCAAAGAATTGAGCAGCCTGTACTGCATCCGTTGTTCCCAGAGCAATAAATACTGTCCCCAGAGACACCACGGATAATTTTTTAATAGTAGCCATATAATACCCTCTTCAAAGTAATTTAGTACACCAAATATTTAATAAATTGGTTTTACCCTCGGCTGGCTAGTTTCTGTTTTTGCTGTTTATTTTTCAACATAAAAATAACCCTCCAAGTGCCAAGCACTAATAACCCCCATATAGGAGACCTTTCAGGCACAGAAGTAGAAGAACGAAAAGTCAATCCACTGTACCCAACCTTGTATTCTTGACTGGTCGCATCATAGGAGATGCGATATTCGGTTGGATAATACCCACTCTTGGAATAAGACTTGGGCAGTTTAATTTGATATCTAGAATCCGGTTGCGTCTCAAGAAAAGCTTTGGTTACGATGACATCGAGGGAACTTAATTTGCCGCCAAAAAATCCATATTCATAGAATGAAGTAAAAGGATTGAGAGAGGTGTCAGGATCAAAATAACGGACTCCGTAACCTGCCTCTCCAAAGGAATCTGTCACCATACCATCAGGGACTGTCCCTGATTCTGGTGTCTTAATCGCCTGTTGCAGTTCCTCACCAACACAGGCAGGAAGTGAACCGCTTCTGTCGGGATTCGGGCAGATTAACTCCCTTTCCTGAGGCCTAAGCAAGGAAAAATCAATACTAAAACGGGGAACGTCGAAGACAGGTGGCAGGCCCGGATAACCACGGGGGCGATAGGTAACATGAATATAGTTGAATGGGGTAGCTGAAGCCTCAGGCGGCAAGAAAACATTAAATGGTAGATCTGGTGGCTCGGTAGGTAAAGACAGTGCCCCTTGGCTAAATGCTACGCCAATTTCTGACGGCTTTCCATCATTATCGAGTTCGACAAACGAGCGAATAAATCCGTCTCCTAGGGGTTCTGTTTCTCCATATAAGGTTGCGGCTTGCACCGCATTAACTGTTCCCAAAGCGACGAGCGCTGCACCTAAGGGTGCCACTAATAAGTTTCTTACAGTAGCCATAGAAGAAAGTCTCTACAGATAAATGCGGGTTCAAATTTTTGCCTTGGCCTTGGGTAGCTGAGCACTGCTGCCTGCGATTTGAGTATCGGTGTCTCGCTGTAGTGGCAACTGTCTTGCGAATTCCGACTGAGCTTCCCAGGTAGGGTCGATATTGGCTCCCTTAGCGGTAGGCAATACAGTTCAGTAATCGAGTGACAAAATCTCCTGAAACCCTCGCCCCATCCAGAAGCCTTTCGTCAGAAACCTTCAGTGGGTCTGCCTCTGTGCTATGACAGCCTTCATTCGCGTTGCGGCGGCTTCCATTAGTTCCGGGATGGGCTGGGTCTTTTGCCAAGAAGCACGCTCCATCAAGTGTTCAGACCAGGCACTCAGTTTTGGGAAATTACCTAAGGACATACCCAGACTAGGAAACCAAGGCACCACAGTTCCGGCCACGACTTCTGCTAGGGTGAGGTGCTTACCACCAAAGTAGGGACTATCACCTAATAAATGCTCAAAGAAGGTCAGCACTGTGGCTGATTTCTGTTTCGCCTGCTCTAGCTTCTCCGGCTTTTGTTCAGCAATATCCATCATCTGAAAGAACAGAGGTTCCATAGCAGGTAATAGTTCATTGACGGTGACCATTTCCACCATACGCACGGTTGCTACGGCCTTAGCATCAGTAGGCAGGAGGGCAGGCGTGGGGTACTTTGCCTCCAGGTAGTCTAGGATTGCTAAGGATTCCACGACGCTAAAGCCGTCATCCACCAAGACTGGAATTTGATGGAAGGGGTTAAGCGCTAAGAACTCTGGTTGGAACTGATCGCCATCCAGCTTGAGTGACACTAGCTCAAAGGCAATGTCTTTCTCCAGCAGTGTAATCCACACGCGACGAGAGTTGGCAGAGATGTGGTAGTGATAAAGCTTCAGCATGGGAAAACCTATTGAAATTTCCGAGTTAGCAACTATGAATGAACAAACTGTGACGACGAACGTCCTTCAACTTTTTCTGGAGCGAGTTCTAATCCTAGCCGTGGTTTCGTGATGATATGCAAACCGTTCTCTTCTGGTAACGACCATGAGAATAGCTGTTCCCACAGCGACGCGAATATACTATCCATTGATATCGCGTGCGCTTCTCCCTTCATCGCAGTAGATTCCACGTTTTCCAGAAGAGTAGAGCTGGTTGCAAGTAATTTGGACATTTCTTCGGTTACCTGACGACGGAGACCTTCTTCAGCTTTCGACACGTCTTCCATTCCAGGCATGAAGTTCGGGGGCGCATTCTTCGGGTCAAAGTTTATGTCACCAGTGTGGGGAAGCTGCTGGGCTTCCTCAGCAGAGAATTCCGGTTTGCGAATTATATCATATAAAGACGATACAATTACCAATAGGCGTAGGTAGGTATGCCGAAAGCCCCTGTCGTAATAAGATAATGCCTGATTCTCTGTCACCTCATTTCGCAGCACACTTGCTAAACTGGCTGCTGCCATCGTCGCGCTAAGAGTGGCTAGGTGCACCCCCGTCGAAAGTAGGGGATCAAGGAAACATGCAGCGTCTCCTAAGAGGAAGTAGCCCGGTCCACAGAAGCTGTCGGCAGCGTAAGAGTAGTCTTGCTCAACCTTCACGGGTGATACCAATTCGGCTTGGGCAAGAAGCTCAGCCACACAAGGGCACTGAGTAATGGCGCTTAAGTAAATTTCCTCCAACCCCGCAGTAGCTCGCTTCGCCTTATAGGTCGTCTTGTGAATCACTAGACCCACGCTTAACGTACCATCAGGCAGCGGAATTGCCCAAAACCAGCCAGAGCCATCATTGAGAGAAGCACTCACAGTACTACCCGCAGGACGGATCTTCTCAATGTCTGCACCCTTCCAGTACCCCCAAATGCCTAAGTTCTGAAACTCTTCATGGTACTGTCGGTTCTGCAAATAGCGTGTTGCCATCAGACCTGAACGACCTGATGCATCAATTAGGTAGTCGAAAGACAGCTCGCCAGAACAATTATCTATGCTCTCAGACCAGATGCCGCTTCGCGGGCGCTCCCCATCGAAAGATAGCTTGCAAACCTCAACACCCTCGAAAACTTTGACTCCTTGACTGCTTGCATGATCCAAAAGCAGCTTGTCAAATTCAGCGCGAGGAACTTGGAAGCTGTACGTCTTAAGCACTTGCTCAAAATCGAGTTCCCATTTCAAAGATCCCCACTCAAAGAACGCTCCCGACTTCCGATAGAAGCCATAGGAATCCACCTTCTCTCGTATTCCCAGTAAGTCAAAGACTTCCAGAGAGGACGGTAGAAGAGATTCACCGATGTGGTAACGTGGCCCGATCGCCTTCTCTACTAGAGTCACATCAAAACCTTCGCGGGCTAGAAGAGTAGCAGCCGTTGATCCGGCAGGACCTCCACCAACAACAAGTACCTGTGTAGATTTAGGTAGAGTAGACATTACGTGTTTCCTCCATTAACTGTGTTTTCGTTCATGTAGCTTGGGTGGCGTCACAAATATGGTGTCCGTAACCCACCAACGTTTGAGTTTGCTACTCGCTAAAACTTGCTGCACTGAGAGTTACTTCGTTCTTAACAACCTCAGCTTCCAACTGTGAGTAGTTAAGTGGGAAATATGACAAATCTTTCTGTTTCCGTTTACGCTTCAGCAGAGAACCTGCACCTAAAGCACCCAAACCCAATAGACCTAACGTAGAAGTAGGTTCAGGAACCGAAGCACTAATAGTGTCATATGTGTAGCCGAGATTCCTGAAGTCCAGAACGTTTGCAGGTGTAACTATGTCATCCGGTGCATAACGAGGCAGGAGGGACAGCAAATCCCCTGGACCTAGATTTCCTGGGATAGATAGACCTCCGTCCCAAGGCCACATTGGGTCGTTGAGATTTTTTCCAAAGAGTTGACCCGTAGCCGGATAAAAATCGATACCAGCGTGTCCATTCTCCTGCCATTCAGCCCAAAGGCGGTCTACATTCGAGTGCAGCAGCCAGAAGACTGGATCGTTGGGAGAACTGAGAATGTTAGCCATAGTACCCAGTGGAGTGGGTTTTCCTGTCACAGGGTCAAAAAGAGCCCCTCCGACAACTCCATGGACATAGTTATGCTGAGTGAACAACAGGTTTCCCTGCTCATCCGTGGCAAATCCTTCTAAAGCTGGACGGAAAAAGTTATAGTCGTCGATCGCCAGAACCTGATCTACCTCTTGTTGAAAGATAGGATACCTATCTCCAGGGGGCAACTTCAGAAAGCGTAAAAGTGATGTACCCAGCGTTTCATTGGTAATTGGGTTGATATGTAAGTCCTCTCTCAAGGTCCACCCATTGGCTTCTGAGAAATAACCGGACTGAACGGCACCTCCTTCAAAGCTTCCAAGTCCTGGAAGATTGATAGTGGTTCCCGTGCCATTAGGTCCGAGAAAATTATCTTGAAAGATAATGTCTAGCGCATTAGGATCTGTCCAATCCCAGTACGGAATCGTTACTGTTGGGTCTACCGATTGCAAAGCCTCTTCAAATCGATACAAATACTCACGATGCCAGGGCAGAAATGCCGCAGTTGCATGGGCAGCATCAAACCCAGCAGCTGGACCAATTGCTGTGGGTAGCATCATTCCCATTGATCCAACGTGTTCTACAACAAACTGGTCATAGATACTAAGTTTGCTACCCTCTAAAAATGTATTTTTTAATGTGAGCAAAGCATTGACGAATGCGCCCTTATCTTCCGAGGTCAGCTTAGCAACGTTCTTTCTAACTGTAGCCCCTGTAACAGGATTGGTTCTGCTAATAGGACTGTTGCCGTTTATTTGACCGCTACCAGATGGATGAAGCGTGCCATGGTCGTAAAATGCCGGAATACTTGTATTAAAGCCGTTGTTGGGTTCATGATGCTCACCATTGTGGGCAAATGCCGGAGTCCCGAACATTCCAAGGACAGCAGTTATACTAACAGCTACTGTTGTGGCAGTTGTGTGGAAAACTTTCATCGTATTCACTCGTTTATGTTGCCAAAACTCCAAGTTTGTCTCGGTACTCAACAAAGAGACATACTGGCTATTAAAAAATTTAGAGGGAGCAAGACTCAATGACAATGCACAATCTTTCGGAAAAACTCACCATAACTCACCATTTTTTCGATCCAGTGCAGTAGTCTTTTACAGCGATTCGGCATTGTCTGGCTCGAAAGCAAGAGCAGATGGTTCCATAAGCTCGCAGGAATCGCAATTGTGTTCTGTTGCGACTCAAATCTACGCATTCGTCGCTCCCTCTTATGGGTAGGCTGGTAGAAGCTCTGCGCTACGTGCTTCGCAAACAGTTATTGAGACCCTTATCGTACCGACTCAACTACTGACTTTAAGCAAAACGTGGCTTGAGATAAGCTCCAATCGGGTCTCAAACTTTTGGCTTGACGCAGATAAGGATGATAAATCTTTACATGAGGGTCTGGAGTATTGAAATGGATCAAGAACCGAATGCAACGCTCTAGGGCACCCTTCACATGCATTTGCTGCACATCTAATAGCGGGACATTATTCCAATGAGGACGTTCTCGCGCGATCGCAGCTGGGAAAACAGCGTCTAAATCGCCAGTTACAGAAAAGGTGACACTAACAATCTCGCTGAGATCTAACGGATTACATGCTTCCAGCTCATCTAGAAGTTCATTTACTGCTTCTCGAATTGCTGCAACAGAATTTTCTGATACAGTTGTTGCTCCACGAATTGCCCGTACTTTCCACTCCATACCGAAATACTCCACATAGCTATACGCAACAAACATCAAGATTGATTTAAGAGATGATGCTTAGTTCTTTTTCCTTTAGGCTGGGCTGGTAGGGGTAAAGATTAGACTTCGGAGATAGGCTAGCTACCTAGCAAGCAGCGGACTCCTATCTTTGTGCTGATTAAGGCTTACTGGGGGCGCTGGAACGGAACCTAGAGCCACGTCACCCCAGCGCATTACACTTGCCCCAGCGTTGGATACGGAACCAATGGTGTAAACTAGAACTAAATCGTTTTCGCGAATCCTGCCCGATTCTGCGGCATGGTACAGATTGGCGAGGGGGAGCATCGGTCCAATGTTTGCATAGCGTTCATGGAGGTTAATCGTGCGCTCTGGGTCGATGCCGAGTGCGCGGGCGCAGACGTTTGCATACCAGGCTGTGGGTGTATTAAAAGCAAAAAAGTTAATTTGCTCAAGGGTTACACCAGCAGCGGCAAGAGCGCCTGTGCAGCACTCACGGACAAACTTCACAGATGTATCGCTGAGCATCTTGCCTGCACCCTTACCCGCCCGTATGAACATTTGCGGGTTGCCCTGCGCGTCTGTTGTCAGTTCATTAAAGAAGGTGCCACAGGTCGAGGCTGTGTTGATAATCTTTGTGCCGAGGACTCCTTGGTTCGGTTTGAGCGAGCCAACCACAAAGGCTCCAGCTCCATCGCCCGATAAAAATGAGAGGGTATCATTGTCATCAGTAAAGCGGGAGTAGTTAGTACAGATGACTACCAGCACATTACGGTACTCTCCCGCACGCACTAAAGCACAGGCTGTTTGGAGCGCAACTACCGCATTCGAGCAGGTAGAATCAATATTCCAAGCTGCACCGTGCAATCCGAGTTCACCAGCAAGAAAGGCAGCGTTACCAGGTACAATTTGCTCAGGAAAGATGGTGGCAACGAGCATCAAGTCAATTTCGTTCGGGGAAAGCTTTGCTGCATCCAGAGCCTCCTTGGCGGCACTATACGATATTGACAGCGAGGTCTCATCGGGAGCAAACACCCGTCGCTCGACAGTACCGCGAAAGGGATCGGACAGGTAAGGTAGCATCTCCAAGTCAAACTCATTCAGGGAGGTGGAGTCAGTCGTAGAGAATACCTTAGATAAGGTTTTTTTCTCAGCCTCGGCAATTAATTCGGGATAATTCTCTGTGTAATAATCATTTGTGCGAATGATACTGGGAAAGCTAACTGCAATTGAACGAATACCTACTGGTTGATACATGATGACAAATCTCCTTATTTATTAGCAGTTTGTGACATTAGAGTCTATTTCTTAGCACCTTGTGACATCAGACTCTTAATACGACCTCCAATCGGTGCAGGCTGATTGGCATCGATAACCACATCGACAACGAAAGGGACTGGTGATGCCATTGCTTTCTCCAACGCGGCTTCCACGTCAAACTCATTTTCTACACGAATACCGTCAGCCCCCATCCCACGGGCAATCTGGACGAAATCTGCCTGCGGCACATCTCCATCTATACCCTTGAAGCCTAGCAATGCCATTCCTTGCTTACACATGTTGTAGCCTCCGTCGTTGAGGACAATCCAGACGGCAGGAATCTGGTGTTTTACGGCAGTGCTGACTTCGCTGTTCATGAGCATGGCACCATCACCGACCAAGGCGACCGCCTTACCATTCCGTGCCAACGCCGCACCTACAACACCTGTGACAAAATGACCCATTGAGCCAAATCCGGTGCTGACCCGGTATCGACCAGGTGTGTCGAAGCGCAGCATATGATTTCCCCAAGTCAGGGAGTTACCTGACTCGGCCATCACCAATGCATTGCTGCTGTCAACGATTAGGCGTTGCATTGCATCCAATAGAACTTCAGGGCGTACTGGGCAACCTGCACCAGGATGGATTACTTCCCGTTCAGGATGGGGTAGCAAAACAGGAGAAAAGTGATTAATACGTTCTGGAAACTGCTTCAGTAGAACCTTGACAAATAGTCCTACATCAGATTGGATAGCGAACGTCTCTACAGATGGATAAGCGACTCCTGGCACCTCTGGGTCGATATCAACATGGATAAAACCTCGTGAGGGTACCATTGCAGGACTCCAGAATGATGTGGGTTCACTCAGACGTGTACCCAAGACCAAAGTGCGTAGAGGTTGTTGCTCTTGCATATATGTGAGTACTGAGTCATCACCGCCAACACCTGTGACACCAACAAACTGAGGGTGATTTTCCGGAAAGATGCCCTTGCCACGCGGTGACGACATCACCCCGGCTCCTGTTTTTTCCACCAACTTGCGGATTTCCTTAGCTGCATTCCGCGCTCCAAAGCCGACCCAAATCGCAAAGGGTCCTTCAGAAAGCAACTGCACACATTCAGCGATCGCTTCCTCACTCAAGGTTGCCAGGGTTTGAGTAGCCTGAATCCGTGACACTAACACTTTGCTTAAACTGGTCTGAACGCCCGTGGGGATACTGATATGAGCGACAAAGCCCTCTGGTCGTGCCAGACCGTTGGCGAGTCGGCGAGCAATCTGTGGCAGTTCAATATCGCTCTCCAGAGTGGTAGCGTAATTGAACAGTGGTCCTGAGGTAAAAATACCGGAAATGGGCATGGTGTAGGCGCTGGTTTCCTGACAACCCCAACGTCCACGCTGCGGTGCTGAGGTGGAAGCCGACAAGAGAATTACCTTTGCCCCTTCCCAGCGTGCAGCCATGAGTCCAGTCAAGGCGTTAGTGATTCCTGGACCGGTGGTAGTGAAGACGACAACTGGCTCTCCATTGGCAATATAGGCTTCGGTGGCAGCAAAAGCGGCTCCAGTTTCATGGCGAAAATGAATGACCTCAATAGAGCTATGGCTCAAGGTAGCCCAGAAAGGAGCGATCGCACCTCCAGAAACACCAAACGCACGGCGTACTCCCAGATCCTCGAGCATCTTGACCACAGCTTGTGCAACACTCAACTGGGTTGGTTCTAATTGCTGGCTAGGCTTTCCATTAGGGGTTGATGCTGTGGGTGGCGAGAAAATAGAGGAACCAGCAGAACGTTCGACTGAGGTGTGATTAGCTGAGACAGCAGTTTTTATTGTCAACTGTTCAGCAGAATTTGCTGTTTGATTAAGGGGTTTAACACTCATGATCGTTACTTTGATTGACTACGATGAACTGATTACTTCAGCAAACAATGTGTTTTTTTACATGCTGATAGCAACGGCAGCAGGTAATTGAGTTTTTTATTTTTGACGTAAAACTAGCTTCATTACTTTACCCGCAGGATTTTTCGGGATATCATCGACGAAATTGATTATACGAGGAACTTTGTAAGCTGCCATCCTTTCATAACAGAATTCAACCATGTGTTGTTCGGTAATAGCGTGACCCGATTTAAGGACAATATTGGCTTTAACTATCTCCCCTTTAAATGAATCAGGTACACCATAGATAGCGACTTCAGCAACAGATGAATGTTGATAAATTACATTTTCGACTTCAGTCGGATACACCTTAAATCCAGACACATTTACCATGTCTTTTAAGCGGTCAACGATGTAGAAAAAGCCATCCTCATCCATCTGACCGATGTCACCGGTATGGAACCAACCATTTTTAATCACTTCAGCGGTTTCAAAAGGGCGATTCCAATAACCCAGCATGACATTGGGACCGCGAATAAGTATCTCACCCAACTCACCCGGTTCTACTTGATGACCCTCACCATCAACAATCTTCATTTCCACATTTTCAATGGGAGCGCCAATTGAACCCAGCTTATATTTCAGGTCATGGTTGTAACAGGAACAGGGCGATGTTTCAGTTAAGCCGTACCCTTCATGAATAACTTGTCTATACTTATCCTGCCAATTCTGGGCAACCTCAATTGGCATAGGTGCTGCTGCGGAAAAATAATAGCGCACGCTATCAAGATTACAGTCAGCGGTGGTTGTATCCAACAGTTTGATAAAGATTGTCGGTACACCAAAGAACATCGTTATCTTGTAACGAGCAATAGCCTGAAGAACTTGTTCGAGGTCAAATCGGCGTTGCAGAATGATGGTGGCACAAACGTTCAATCCAGCATTGAGAATGGCGTTTTGACCAAAGCAATGAAATAGCGGCAGGTAAAGTAGTAATCGGTCATTGGGTTGCATTCCACAACAACGGTTGTGGGAGTACATATTAGAAATCACGTTACCGTGGGAAAGAGTGGCTCCTTTAGGAAAACCCGTTGTTCCTGAGGTGTAGACGATGCAAGCAGGAGCGTAGCGATCCATTTCTACAGCCCGCATAGTCGGTGAAGCATTTGCCATGAGTTGTGCTAAACTCATTCCCTTACTTGCTTGACCTTCTGCAATCAAAATGTGGTGTAGTTCCGGTAAGTCTGCATCGAGAACCTGTTCACGTTCTGACTCAGTTGTAATGATGGCTTTGGCAGCACAATCATGAACAATGTAGCTAACTTCAGCACGTTTTAGCATCACATTGATTGACACAGCAACCGCACCAATTTTGAGAATTCCCAGATAGGAGATCACGAATTCTGGAATATTTGGCAAAAACAAGGCTACGCGATCGCCTTTTCGGATTCCCAGTCCGCGTAAACCATTGGCTACGCGATTGACTAACTGGTCAAGCTGTTTGTAGGTAAACGATTTCTCTTCAAAAATTAGGGCAGTTTTGTCAGGAAATAAAAGTTTCCCTCGCTCTAGATGATGTGCGATGTTCATAACAGGAACCCTCTCTTCAGATAGATACACTATTGTTGATAGCGGCAACGATTTGCCCACCCGTGGCGATATCCTGTGCAATGCGAGCAATGTGTTCATCTAAGGCTTGCTCGTGGTCGTTCCGGATGTAGGGGCGGTCTGGTGAAGGGGGTTGTCCAACGACATCGCGCACTGCCAGATATAAATCCCGGGTTGCAAGCGACAACGTAGCACGAGCATCATAATGATCAGCCGCGACATAAGTCCGTAAATCAACCGCTTGCACCCCAAACATTAGGGAAATTGCCATATATTGTTGGAAGATTTCTATTGAGCGACGGGCTAAATTTGCAGAAGCAAAGCCTTGGCTATTGATATTTTGGTTGTACTGTTCAGCGTGGGTCGGAAATCTGTCAGCGATGGAATTTCCATAGAAGGTTAACAGGGGCATAATGGAGTTCCCGGTGATTTGCAACCCCTTCAACCCCATGTTGACATTACGCTGTCGGTTTCCCACTAAAGACGCTGGCAATCCATTGTTAAATTCCGGCGCTACTAAGTAAGCAATTTGTACATCCAAATGTTTAGCTAATAATCCAATGTAGTAGCGTAGCTGATCCATTCCTACGCCAATGTACTGTCCCAAGAAATTGCCGCCATGATAACTGGCTTGATTTTCTACATCGATTAACGGGTTGTCGGTGACCGAGTTAATTTCCACCTCAACTTGTTGGGTAATCTGCTCGATGCCATCAACAATGGGTCCGAGGTACTGTGGCAGACAACGCAGTGAATAGCGGTCTTGAATTGGATTTTCGCCGCGATAGTCGTGAGAACCATCTAACTCTTGGCGGACTAAAAGCGAACCGGCAAGCAGGTTGAGCATTTGGTCGGCTGCCCATTTTTGCCCTGAATGAGGTTTGAGTTTATGGATAAAGGGGTGGAATGATTGATTAGTACCATTCAAACCTTGAATGGCTAGGGCGTGAGCTCCCATCGACAGTGCTAATAAAACTCTCGTGTCGTACTATTGGTAAAAAACAAATATCAACGCTGCTGCTACACTTTATCTGTGACTCACCCCGGCTACCAATGAGCGATCGCGTGTTTGGGCAAAGTTCTGTGAAGCTGTTACAGGCGTTTGAGTCCAACGACCAAAGAATTTGCCCAAGGGCGCCATCTCCTGCATTAATTGCTCAAATCCTTCCAGTGTCAGAGACTGAGGTCCATCTGAAAGTGCTTTGGCTGGGTTGGGGTGAACTTCAATCATCAGCGAATCTGCACCCGTTGCGATCGCAGCCATCACCATCGCTGGAACATATTCGACTTTACCTGTGCCGTGACTGGGATCAACCATAATCGGTAAGTGAGTCAGCGATCGCAAAACGGGGATGGCGGCAAGATCGAGGGTATTCCGGGTATACTTCTGGTCAAAAGTACGAATTCCCCGTTCACACAGAATCACATTCGGATTACCTGCTGCCAAAATGTACTCAGCCGCCATCAGCCAATCTTGAATCGTGGCGGACATCCCTCGCTTGAGCAAAACTGGCTTATCTATCGCTCCTACTCGCTTGAGCAGCGAGAAATTCTGCATATTGCGGGCACCGATTTGGATAATGTCAGCCACCTGGGCAACTTTCTCAAGATCGGCTGTATCCATGACTTCAGTCACAATCCCCAAACCTGTCACCTCACGAGCCTTTAAGAGCCAACCTAATGCCTTCTCACCATGTCCCTGAAAGGCATAAGGAGAGGTTCGAGGCTTATAGGCTCCACCCCGCAGAAACTTAGCACCAGCCGCCTTGAGCGCCCTTGCTGTCTCCACAATCATTTCTTCACTTTCTACTGAGCAAGGTCCAGCAACTTGAACAATGGGATGGTTTTGACCAAAGGCGACAACTCCATTCGGGGTTTCTACCAACACCTCACTCGGCTGTCCATGGCGAAATTCTAGACTCGCCCGTTTAAAAGGATTTTCCACTCTCAAAACCTGCTCAATCCAAGGGCTAAGTTCTTGGATTTGTCCGGGATCAATTATCGCCGTCTCACCGATCAAACCGATCACGGTTTTGTGTTGACCTATACATTTCTCTGGGATTAAGTTCCAGTGGTATAGTTCTTGGCTTACTCGCTCAATTTCTTCGGCTGGAGTTCCCGATTTCATTACAACAATCATTCGCTATAATACTCCCAATTCTTGGTGCGTATACAAGAGATTAAATCAACAATCTTTACCTTACATTTAACATTTTAGATAGTTAAACTCTGAAGAGCAATGCATATTTTTTGGTTAAGACTGAAGATTTTTTCGCTAAAGCTGGTTATAGAGATTTATACTTACTAGCAGCTTGTAATAGACACGCCAATTCAGTAATCGAATTTAGCCGAATAATTGTAGCCTTAGCTACTAAAAAAATCTTTACTTTTGAGATGAAATTCCCCATCAGTCGCACGGTGAGGCAGTTCTGAGTTTTTGACTGGGGGAACTTCAGTTTTAAGTAAGTAGGTGGGAAACATTAAAGTTAACGGCGGGGAGCATCATTTGTCATTCGTCATACTCGTGAAGCAAGAAGCAAGCTACCTCATTCGTAAGGGTTTAAGGAATATTTACAGAACTTAATATAGTTCCGTTTATTTCCACCAACCTACTTATATAGCAATCCTAAATAGGATGCAACAAGTGAACGGATTGAAACCCAGGTATAGCAAGGATTTAAGTTTTGAAAATTGCCACAACCTAAATAGGAGCGCTATATATAAACTAAGCTTGATGTGCCTTTCTCCAGGCAGAGGGAGTCGTATTATGGTATTGGCGAAACTGACGGAAGAAATGACCTGTATTTTGATAGCCTACTGCTGTGGCAATTTGTTCCACTGAGCTATCAGTCTCTAGGAGCAAGGAACAGGCTGCTGCCATACGACGCTCAACAATCCAGCGGTTCACTGTCTGTCCCGTGTGACGTCGCACTAGATCAGTTAAATAAGCTGGTGAGTAACCAACTGCCTGGGCTACACTGCTGAGGGTAATCGGTTGGTGATAATTTGCTTCAATAAAGTCGAAAACTTTACGCAACTTAGGAACCTGGGGAAAGATTAACGTTGAGTTTGCCCCGAAAATTGGTATGTTAGTGGATGGTTGTTCAAGGACTTGCTGGAATTCAGGAGCATAACCTTGATGGAGAGAATCGTGCTTTTGCAACTGAGCGGCGATCACTCCCAATAATTGCTCCTGAGTGCGCTTGCGTTCGGTAATGTCAAGAAAACTCCAGACTCGACCAATGATTTGTTGACCTTGGCGTAGAGGCTGGGAATGCTGCTCGAAAATTCTCCCATCCTGTAACTTCAGGATATCATAAATCTCAACATTCGGTTGATTAGGCAGTTCCTGAACATATCCAGTCAAAATTTTAGGCTCTTTGAGTTGATTGCTGCAAAACTCTAACAGTTGTTGAGAATTTCGTGACGTTACGATCGCCTCTGGAACTTGCCACGTCCCCACAAAATTTTGATTAAAGCGGAGAATATCTCCCTGGGAGCTGAATGCTATAACACCGCTGGGTACTGATTGTAAAGAGGTGTGAAGCACAGACCGGGACTTGGTCAGTTGTGCTTCTATCCACTGGCGATCGGCTATATCGCAGTATAATTGCTCATTCCTCAACTGAAGGTTGTCTTGGCATGAAATACAGTTCATAAGCGAATAGGGTTAAACTCCGAAATTTTGAGCCGCTATATACTACTTGTGATTAAGTTGCTCATTTTATGCAAGATGTCGAAATTTGTAATATTTATTTATATTTCGCTATTTAAGTTGATATTTAGTTACCGATTAGAGAAAATTGGCTCTACCGAACCTAGGGGACTGTCAACCTAGTCCCTAAAGGTATAAGTTCACCTACCAATAGTTTGCTTTTTTATGCAAGCCATTAATTCATGAAAATTGAGTTGTATCAATTCGGTTAATTGAGCGAGATTTCAGTAAAATTCAGGTATATTCAGGGAAGTCCATCCTGATGACTGATGAGAAGGACTTAATCTTAAAGGCTCGAATGAAACGTTTGCCCGATCAGCACAGTCTATTTTGTATCTTAATGATACAGTTTGCTGCGTAGATCCGGGAGAGCCATATCATTGTCCACTGAAAAATAGTGATGTCCTGTGTCCTGTGCTGTCGTTAACCGAGGATGGCGGCGTCTTTACTACTCTAAGGTGATTGGATGAACGAAGAATCCCCCGTGCTTTCAGCCGGGGGAGTGTCAATCCTTGACAATTTCATATAAATCTTCAATCAACACATCAAATGTACGCGCCAACTTGTGTAAGGCTGTAACGTCAACCGTTGCCAAGCCAGGGGAACGAGCATAAACCTTCAGCGCACTGTACCCCACTCCAGAACGCTCAGAAACTTCCTTGAGCGTCCAACCTTTTTCCGCAGCAAACTCTTTAATTCGCAGCCTAACCAATCCCATTGTTGACAAAGGGTACAAATATGCCTTTTAATACCTATATTGGAAAAAGCGATCACTCTCGGCGTAGGAAACTGCAGAGCAATCGCCAGTTATCGAAAAGGACTCATGAGGTACGGCTCATGAGGTAAAACTCACAAGGTAAACTCACGAGTCAACTTCTATGATATCAACATTACTACCAGAATCAAGAGCGATCCATCCTCTGGCTCGTTTTGTCACCAAAGAAGCGATCGCGCTGTTGCTCAACCTCAAGCCTGAGGAAATCTATCGAATTCACTGCTGGCGCTATGTGATTCATGTTGTGGGCAAAGGCGTGAGTCGATTCGTCAGTTACGCCGATTTGCCGCCAATTGTAGACGTAGAACCCCCTCATCCCAGAGATTTTCTCCTCTGGCATAAGCGTTGGCAACGACACAAATTCAAAGCCCCTACCTTTTGGGTACAGTTCTATGCTCAAAAATTTCAGACGGTTCCTAACCTGCACGAAATGTATCGCTGGGGCAAATTGGTGGGTGCAATCAAGTCGGCGCTGTCAGCAGCCGGGATACAGTGGTTGCGAATGGTTTATCGGCGGGAAAAATATGCCATGGAGCATTTCTGATCGGGTTGACTAATCTTTCGCCAATCACCCAAATCTCACCAAATCTGCCAAATTTGAGATAGCGTCTCAACCCCTGATAACATTGATGCAGCCAAACTCTCTAACCGACTATCCTTACCCTTCAACGCGACGGGTAATCATGGGCAAACATGGTGCTGTCGCCACCAGCCAACCCCTCGCCACATTAGCGGGGATGGAGATGATTTGGGCGGGGGGGAATGCTGTTGATGCAGCGTTAGCGATCGCGATCGCACTCACAGTCGTTGAACCCACCTCAAACGGAATTGGCTCTGACACCTTTGCCTTAGTCTGGGATGGTCAGTTACATGGACTCAACGCTTCGGGTAAAAGTCCTCAAGCCTTAAGTTTAGACCACTTCACCGGGATGGAAAATATCCCTCAACGGGGGTGGTTACCCGTCACCGTACCCGGATGCGTCTCTGCTTGGCGAACATTATGGCAACGGTGGGGAAAATTACCCTTTGAGCAATTATTTGCCCCGGCGATTCGCTATGCTCGGTCAGGATATCCGGTTTCCCCAGTTACCGCAACGGCTTGGAAACAGGCGGAGGCGATTTTCCTCCCCCTGAAGGGGCGAGAATTTGAACCCTTTAAATCGGTATTTTTTCCGAATAACCGGGCGCCGCATCCGGGAGAGGTGTGGGGAAGTGAGGCTCATGCTCAAACCTTAACCCGGATTGCCCAGACTGGGGGTGAATGCTTTTATCAAGGAGATATTGCTCGTGCGATCGCGAATTTTGCGGCGGATACGGGTGGTTTATTAACCGTAACCGATTTAGCCGCCCATCAAGCCGATTGGGTTAACCCGATTTCCACCACCTACCGAGACTTACGGGTTTGGGAAATTCCCCCCAACACCCAAGGATTAACCGCATTAATCGCCTTGAATATCCTGGAAGGATTCGACTTACGTCAATATCCCCGTGACTCTGTGGACAGTTATCACCTGCAAATTGAAGCCATGAAGCTGGCATTTGCCGATGCCAAGCGCTATATCGCCGATCCTCGATTTATGGACATGACAGTTGAGCAGCTACTGGATAAAGACTATGCCCAAACTCGTCGCCAGTTGATCACAGAAACCGCGATTCCCTTAGCCCAACCCGGTTTAGCCAAAGGCGGAACCGTCTATTTAGCCGCCGCCGATGGGGAGTTGATGGTGTCGTTGATTCAATCCAACTATCAAAGCTTTGGCAGTGGGATTCTAATTCCGGGTACAGGTATTGCCCTGCACAATCGGGGATGTGGGTTCACCTTAGCCGCCGCTCATCCCAATCAAGTCGCACCCGGAAAGCGTCCCTATCATACAATTATTCCCAGCTTTCTCACCCAAGACGGTCAACCCTTGGGTCCCTTTGGCGTCATGGGGGAATATATGCAACCCCAGGGACATCTACAAATGGTGGTGAATCTGGCAGACTATGGCATGAATCCCCAAGCGGCACTAGATGCCCCACGATGGCAGTTTATCGCCGGGAATCAGGTACTTTTAGAGCCAAACGTACCGTCTGACGTGGCTTTGGCACTTGCCCAACGGGGACATCATATTGAAATGAGTACCGATGGGAAACGATTTGGCAAGGGTCAGATGATTTTACGGCAAGGAGGCATTTTCGTTGCCGCATCTGAACCCCGTGGGGATGGGTTGGCATTGGCACAGTAGGGGCGGGTTTAGGCACTCAATGTTGAATCCCACCGATAACATCTGTAGCCAAACCCGCCCTGACTCACCCCAAATCAAAATAATACAACACGCTTATCGTCAACCCCTGGCAATATCACTTTACACTTCTTCGCATAAATACATGGCTTGGCGCAAAACTAATTCGCTGGCTGAAGACAAGGAACTAGCCGAAACTGCACGAATTATTAAGGGTTTGGGCAATTGCAAACCTATTTAAGTCAATAAAAAGCCCCAATGTATAATATTCTACCCCAAATCGAAGAATCGCGGAAACCCTTATAATTCCGTCGATTTGTTGGGAAAATGCCACAAAAAGGGGAGTTTACGAAGTTTTATTACAACGCTAATTGCATTTAAATATTTTAACTATCGCTAGGCATGACATAGTTTAAACTTGTTATTAGCTGAGAATCTGCCTTACACAGGAGGTTAAAACTGTTGCCTGTTGCCTGTTGCCTCCCCTCCTCACAACTTATGCAGCCACCCCTCGGTAAGATCGTCATTAATTTGTCATAACCCTGTCACACCCCCTTTCTAAAGTAGAGAGTGAAGCAAGTTCCCTCTAGTTATGCACCGTTCCAATAATTCGATGATTCTCCTCAATGAGCAAGGTATAGAAATTGATGATATTACCCGCAAGCGCTGGGAACGAGATATCTATAACCGTTTTCAAGAAGCCAGGGAACGCTTTCCAGAATTTTTTCCCTGCTTTGAAATCAGAAACTATCCAGTTAACCGACTCTATTATTCGATTCACTTTCAGCCATTGACCCAATACGCTGAACGATTAACTCGCCACCGTCCTGATTTTCCCCATACTGAAACATTTAAACCCATTGAAATGCTGTGGGATGAAGGCGGTAAAAGTGAATTAGACCGCTTATTTGCACGCTTTCCCACTCAGCGATCGCTAAAACCTACCCAACAAAACTGGGCAAATCGTTTGTGGATTAGCCAGATTCCTGATATAGCAGTAGACACATCGATTAGGACTTTCGTCACCATTGTAGAGACGCGCCATGGCGCGTCTCTACATAAATGATGTGTCCTAACAGCTATGGCGGTTGCTATATCTTGAACAGACCCTAACTAATTACAAGTAATCTAGTTAGGGATTCTTTCCCTGCTGTTACCACTGGGAACCGCTGTTCTCGGTGGGTATCAGGAACTTTTGCCTTTATACCCCTCCTTGCCATTTCTACTAAGGAGCTAAGA